>URHY01000068.1 GCA_900547815.1 uncultured Solobacterium sp. | reverse complement strand
TCATTCGAAACCGGTATGACCGCTAGTGGCGCACCGAATTAGCCGTCAATTGCATTGGCGTCCCCTATTATTTGTGCTTGAAATGATGACGGCAACTTATAATAATGCAGGTTAATTCTATTGAGTAGAATACCTACTCACTCTCACGTGCTCTGTCGTGTACCACCTCTTTTTCATGGTAACACATAAGGCGTGGAAAAAGAATTTATTAATAAAGTATTTGTGTCCGCGCGACTTTAGGCGCGGGGAAATGGAGGAAATGATGAAAAAAGTGAACCTTCTTCATTTTTGATTCACTTTATCCGTTAAGAGGTCCTATATTAATCAACAATCGTCTTATAATAATCACCAAAATCTGCCAATGCATCAATAATCGGCATCATTTCTTTTCCAAGGTCTGTAAGTCCATAATAAACTTTCGGTGGATTCTCATGATAATCATTTCTATACACAAGACCATCATCTATCATTTGTCTCAGACTATCAGTTAGTACTTTTTGAGAAATTCCTTCTAAATCTCTTTGAAGTTCATTGAATCTCCATGGACGACTTCTTAAATTTCTTATTATCATGAGCTTCCATTTACCACCTATTAAGGACACTGACGTTGCTACTGGACATGCCGGAAGCTCTTTTTTTGTCTTCATATGTAGTCACCTCATTTCATATACATTTTGGCACATTTATTCCATTGTGTACAGTTACAAAAAAGTGCGTACTATTTTTTGAGTGCGTAAATTATTATACTATAATCAAGCAACAAGATTGCAAATAAAAATGGAGGTCATTTAAATGTCAAACTACAAAAAAACCAATGTTGGTAATGAAGGTCGTACAGAACTTCATGAAGCACTTTCTTTAACTGGTGCTGAAGTAAGTATTAATTCTCTTCCTGCTGGTGCAAGTGTTCCTTTCGTTCATTCCCATAAAAATAATGAAGAAATTTATGGAGTTATTACTGGAAAAGGAACTGTTATTATTGATGGGGATACTGTCGAAATTACTGCTGGTGACTGGTTAAAAATTAGACCATCAGCAAAACGTCAATTCTTTGCTGCAAGTGATTCAAGTATCACTTATATTTGCATTCAGGTAAAAGAAAATTCACTTGATAGATTCACAGTTGATGATGCCATCATTTATTAAGAATATTGCATAACTACACAAAATCCTTTGGGCCATGATGGTTTGGAGGATTGTTTTTATTAGTCGTTTTTTTCAGGAAGATAATAAATCTTTCCATCTTTTGAAATCAATTGAACACCTTATGCATATGACATCCATATTATCTTATAATGCATGAAAGCAAGCTATTTTGTATACTTACATTCTTCTTCGAGTTCACAAACCAGATATTCGTCACTCATGCAGTGCATATCTGATACACCTTCACTCATGAGTTGATAAAGTTTTGACCGATAAAATATGTCTAAAGCCTTTTCCAATGAAACGTTATTCTCTTTCGCAAAAAGTTCTACAACACGAGCATATTTTTTCTGTAAAAGAATTGGATTTGCCTTCATAGCTTTTCACTCCCCTCAAATTTCAGATATGAAAGTGCCTTTAGTGTTCGAAAAGCTATTTGCAAATTGGGTTTCTCATATTGTAACCTTTTAATGGCTTCTGCTTTATCAATGAATCCATCAAAATACAGCTCTACTGTATTAAACACCTTATCATTCGCAACACCACCAACAACAAGATCATAATCTGTACCGTCTTGTCCGCTTCTGCAGTTCAAAATGAAATCTAGCCAATCTTCTGAATAGGCCTCAAATTTCAATACCTTTAAATCTTTACATGACTCTTCATCAAAGGTATATCGTGATACAATGCCTTCTTTGCCACGTCGTTTAAATCGGTTACACCATTTTTTTGCTTGTTCAAAAATTGGAGTTACGTAGAAGCCCTTTCCAAAATCTACATTTTTTCTAGAATGTACCAAATCCGGCTGATTCCCCACTACAAATGAACCATGATATAAGATCATAGCTTTACACCCCTTTCGTGCATAACATCAATAATATCATCCACAATATAATCCTTACTTTGAGTGTGCAATACCTCATACTCTGGGATAATATAATCTTTCAAAATGTTTGTCTGTTCGCTTAAGGCTACATATACCTTTTGTGCATCAACATGAAGTCTTGACGCAATATTTTCAATACAAAAAATGGCAAATTCTAATTCTCTGCTTCCACACATCATCTTATCAATTTTCATACACTTGTAACCTCCAACCTCTACTTCGTTTTATTTATCCTTTTCATCTCTTACTTATATGTTTCAATAAATGTATGCTTACCATGATTGGATTCATAAACACGAATCTCACAATTGTTTGGCTTTGGTCTCCACTTAATACCATTTTTACGATCTTCTAGATAGCCACATAAAGAACGAATGATACCACCATGACATACGATCAATACATTCTCATAATTCTGCTTTTCAAGTTCCTTTAAAAAGGATTGACTTCGTTTGACCATACTCTTGACAGATTCAACCGACTTAGGATTTGGCAACAATTCAGGAAAAGCCCAATAGGAAGTCATTTTTAATCCTAATTTAAAGTAGTTTCTCAATTCATAATCCCCAAAATCCACTTCAATAATACGCGAATCGATCTTTACATCTTTCTTATCCACATTGCCAATAATGGATGCGGTTTGAATCGCTCTTTGTAAAGGACTAGCATATACTGCATCAAAATGAATGTCACCAATCTTTTTTCTGGCCTCTTTAGCTTGTTTAATTCCTGTCTCATTTAAGGGTTCATCTGTAAGTCCCTGCATTAATTTTTGTTTGTTTAAAGCCGTTTGGCCATGTCTAGTAATCCAAATCTTCATCCATCGATCCTCAATCAAAGTCTCTACGAGCGTATAGAACTTTTCCAATAACCTTTACGGGCAATTCTTCAATCTCTTCAGGTGTAAATACCTTTGTATCAATCTTTGGGTTTGCGGCTTCTAAAATCATTAAACCCTTCTTATATAAAACACGCTTTAATGTCGCTTCCTCACCTACAAGTACGATCGCAATGCTGCCAGATTCTACTTCATTTGTTTGTTTCACAAAAACTAGATCTCCCTCATAGATATGTGCATTGATCATAGAATCACCGCGAACGCGTAAAAAATAATCGCCTTTTTTTCCATCATGTCGATTCAATTCAATATATCCTTCAATATCTTCCATTGGAAAACCATCATATCCAGCTTTTACACTACCTACAATAGGTTTGATTCTTTCTTCCTCTTCTAGGATGCTTTTGACATCACAATCTAAAAGATCTGATAATTTCTTAAGTGTATTTGCCTTTAAATGTGTACTTTCACCCTTTAACCAACGAAAATATGTAGCACGCCCAATTCCAATTCGTTTGGCCGCTTCATCATGTTTAATATTATTTTCAATCTCATATTGTAGTAATAATTGTCTTAACTGCATAGTTACACCACCTATATATATAGTATCAAACTTTCAATAAAATACTAGTCAAAAAATATTAATTTTTTAAGAAAGTCTCAAATCTATCTTGAAATTTTATTCTATTTTATCTATGATGCTTGTACGAACGATATGGGGCATGGAGGTATTTATGTACAAAACATATTTGTGTATTGATTTAAAGTCCTTTTATGCATCGGTTGAATGTGTAGAACTTGGCCTTGATCCTTTTGAAGTGAATCTTGTAGTGGCAGATCCAACTAGAGGTGGTGGTGCCATCACTTTAGCTGCATCTCCGGCAATAAAAAAACTAGGTGTATCCAGTCGTGGTCGTATTTATGAAATAGATTCTACAATTGAATATATGATTACTCCACCTAGAATGCATCTATATATGGAATATAGTTGTAAAGTCTATAAAGTCTTCTTAGAATTTATTGCCAAAGAAGATATTCATGTCTATTCTATTGATGAATCTTTTTTAGATGTCACAAGCTATTTGAAGCTTTATCAAATAAGTGCTAAGGAACTCGCAAAAAAATATTGGATCGTGTCTATGAAAAAACAGGTCTTACAGCTACTGTAGGCATTGGAACCAATCTGTACTTAGCTAAGATTGCGATGGATATATCTGCCAAGCACAATGTCGATCGCATGGCCTATTTAAATGAAGAATTATATCGCCAAACATTATGGCATCATACACCCATGACTGATTTTTGGATGTTTGGAAATGGAACCGAACGAAGATTACACAAATTAGGTATTTATGATATGTATGACTTGTGTCAATTTCCTGTTGAAATATTATATAAAGAATTTGGTGTCAATGCTGAATATATTATTGATCATGCCTGGGGCAAAGAGCCTACCACAATCCAAGATATTAAAAATTATAAATCAAAACATCATTCTATATCCAATTCACAAATCTTATTTGACGATTACTCTTATCAAAATGCATTTGTGGTCATGAAAGAAATGGTGGATCAAAATGTATTGACATTAACCGAAAAACATTTGGTGGCAAGACAAATCTCATTAATGATTGGCTACTCCAAAGATTGTATCAAACCAAGCTGTGGCTCATGTAAGATTACGAATTGTACAAATTCCTATTCCATCTTATTAGAAGAATTTAAAAGACTCTATATCCGCATTGTGAATCCCAATTATCCCATTCGCCAAATTGCGATTAGTTTTCAAGATGTTAAAGATGAATATTATTACGAGAACTACGATTTATTTACAGACGTAGAGAAAGTAGAAAAAGAAAAAAAGCTACAAGAAACTTTAGTTCAAATTAAGCATCGCTATGGTAAGAATGCCATCTTAAAAGGAATGAATGCCTTAGATTGTGCAACTGCTAAGAAAAGAAACACATTGATTGGTGGCCATAATGCATATTAGAGGAGTTTATTCACTCCTCTAATTCTATGTAGCTAATTTGTTTTAGATTGATTTTTGTCTTTACGATTTGAAGTATTTGCGTATCCAGATTGATTTTAGAGACGATCCCTATGATTCTTTTATAGTTGATACGATCATAATATTCAATCGTAACAAGCATTCCCTTTTGAATCTGATGCACTCTTTCATTTAAGATTTCATAATCGTCTTGCGACAAAATTCTTGGGCTTACAATTTCTACTTCACATTCTTGAATCATTTCTTTAAAGCCTTTTAAAGAATCAAAGCTCTGAAAGATCTGAGCTCGATTTTCTTTTTTCTTATGTATTAAATCCATGTGTATCACATCCTTATAAGGATATCATACGTATTTATTATATATTTTCAAGATAGATTTGAGACTTTGTTTAGAAATTTTCTAAAATGTATTTTTGTGTATTCAAACACTTTCTTAAACGTACTTGTGTATTATCTTCACAAGTATCATTTTGTTTAAAATGATTTGAACTTGCCAAACGAGAATAGTAAGCATCTAGATAATCTTGAAGTTCCATATACTTGTCAGTATCTAGATTTAATTCAAAACCTTCATGACTGGCTTTAAAGTCATTCATTTTATCAAGTTCAGCTAATAAGTTATCAATAATTTCTAATGTTAATTCATCTTTTTTGGCTGCCTTTAAATACTGGTTTAAACGCTTTTTAAAGACCATCGTATTAAAGGTACCATTCTCTTTCATCTTCTCTACTTTCTTTTTAAAAAAGTAAGATCCAATAGCTAAAGACGCCGTTGTAGATAATAAAGCTAAAAATTTGATTTTCTTTTTCTTTGTCATAATAAAAAACCTCGATTCATATATTTTTATTTTACTTCAAAATGAAAAAACATTCCACTAAGGAATGTTAAAAACGAAGCATCTGCATAAATGTCGTGACAACCATTGAAAAAACAACGAATATGACAACGAGTATAATAATGAAACTACGAATTTTTTTTCTCACATTAAGCTCCTATAGAAATCTGATTTTCTTTTTATTTGTTGATCTACAATATCTGCATTGAATTGCTCTGTAAGCGTAGATTGATCACTAAATAGATTTGTACCCAATCCTAACTTATTGCCCTTAATTTGATATCCTAGAGCTGCTAATATTGTAGGATAAAAATCCATTGTAGTAAAGTCACGATTTTTTTCTTTTACAGGCTTTACTCTTGAATGAATGAACGTGTTCCAAACTCTTCGATCATAGTTCGATGAATAAGTATCGTGAATATATTCTGCAGCCATACTTGTGTGATCACCTTGAATCACAATCACTGTGTTTTCATAAAAATCCTGTTTTTTAAGCCATTCCATAAAATCTTTTAGATTTTCATCTGTATGATAAATAGAATTAGACAAAGAATGTTTAAATAGATTTTTACAAGTTTTAGATTGATATCCATATGGATGATGCGTATCTACAGTCAACATTTCAAAATCAAATGGCTTAGATAATTTGGATAAACTTAGAATTTTTTCTTTCGCAAATTCAAATAACTTATCATCCTCAAACCCCCAGAACTCATGATAATCCTTATCAAGAATCCCTTCTTCCTTTAAAGAAACAGTATCCTGTATATCATAATGACCATGTTGATCAAAATAACTTCGTCTGCCTCCAAATGTAGCGTCTGAACCAATCATAAATACACGATTATATCCGTCTTTTTCTAGAATATCTCCAAGTGTTTTTACACTTGGCATAAACGGAACTTTATCTTTACAAAATTTGTGTTTTAAGCTAAAAATCAAAGGAAGACCCGAAGTACTCGCAACAATACCACCAGTAGTCCAGCCTGTTCCAGTTAATACTCGAGCACCACCAATTTTCTCATTTTGAGAAAATGAAATAGATTTTTTCGTGATTTTTGTAAGATATGGCAACAAATCATCATTTGAATTTCCACCATCTTCTTTTTTGGCATATGTCGTTTCCATAGATTCTAAATAGATATGAATAAAATTCATCTTTTCATCAGGTGAAATAATTTTAGAATCAATATAGTTTTTATCATAAAAATCTGTCTTTTTAAATTGATCAAAAACATATGAGAAGAAATGGATTTGGCATAATCCATATATGCAACAAAACAAAAGAATAATTTTAGCCATAAAACCATTTGTCCAACTAAAAATCAATCCAAAGATAATTCCTGGAAGTAAACACTTTTTCATCCAGCCAAAAATGAACTGGGTATTCGTTCCTTCTAATGGAACTTTAATGTGATAAACGATTTGTTCAAAACTAGATAATCCAAAATAGGAATAGGCCCATTTACTTGAAATAGCTAAAGTAAATCCTAATGTAACAACTAAAAAACTCATAATCAGTCCTTTCTAAGACAAAAATAGGTCATAAGACCTATTTGTTGCACTTATTCTTTAAAGTTTGACTAGGACGGAACTTAGGAAGTTTTGTCGCCTGAATCATCATTCTTTCTTTTGTGACTGGGTTGATTCCCATTCTAGACTTGCGATCAAAAATTTCAAATTTTCCAAATGCAGTAATGTCTACATGACCATCATTTGCTAAAGCATCGCTCATTTCATTAAAAATCAAGTCTACCGCAAATGCAGCATCTTTTTTTGATAAATTTAAATTAATTGATAGAGCCTGTGTTAATGACTCTTTATTTACATACTTTCCCATACTAAAATTCCTTCTTTAAATCTCTTATCATTAAATCTTGTGCACATTCACTTGGAAGTTTTCCATTATATAAGATTTGGTAAACCTCTTCACAAATTGGCATATCAATACCATTTTCTTGTGCTACACGATGAACAATTTTTGCAGTACGAACACCTTCAACAGTTTTAGTGTTATTTTTAAAGAAATTCTCTACTGAATTTTCTTTACCAATTTGATAACCTGCTTCAAAGTTACGAGAATGTACACTTGTACAAGTTACGATCAAGTCTCCAATTCCAGTTAGACCCATAAATGTTTTTTGGTGTCCACCAAAATGTACGCCATAACGAATCATTTCCTGTAATCCACGAGTAATCAAAGCTGCACGTGTATTATCTTGATATCCTAATCCAGACAAAATACCAGAGGCAATAGCCATAACATTTTTGATCGCAACACCTAGTTCTGAACCAATTTCATCATTTCCTGTATAAATACGTAGATACTGGTTAGAGAATAGGTTTTGAACTGTAACCGCATCATCATTTTTTAAACTGATCGCATCAATAGTTGTTAATAAACGAATCACAACTTCTTCTGCATGACTTGGACCAATTAAACTAACTACAGAACTTAATTTATCTTCATCAATACAACGACGAATGACTTGAGACATTCTTTCATTTGTTTCTGGATGAAATCCTTTTGAAACATTGATAATAATCGTTTTTTTATCCAATAATTCATTGATTTGATGACAAATTGGATCAATAGCGATAGTAGGAACAGCTAATAATACAATATCTGCTCCTTTTACACATGAAATATCTGTCGTTGCTTTTAATTCAGGATTTAATTCAACATCCGCAAAATATTTTGAGTTTTTATGGTTTTCATTGATATCATTTACTTCATTTTCTGCAACACCATAAACCATAACTTCTTGATGATTATCTTGTAATACTTGAGCTAAAGCGGTTCCCCAGCTTCCACTTCCAATCACAACTGTACGCATATTTAAACTCCTTACTATGAGCGTTTACGAGCCAAAATTTTAATTGGTGTACCCGTAAAGCCAAATGCTTCTCTTAATTTATTTTCAATATAACGACTATAACTAAAGTGCAATAGTTCTGGATCATTCACAAATAAAACAATTGTTGGTGGCTCCACAGCTACTTGAGATGCATAATAAATCTTTAATTGCTTTCCTAAATGAGGTTTTGCCGGATTCATCATTTGAGCATCTAAAATAACGTCATTTAAGATATTTGTTGGAATACGTAAAGTACATGCATCATGAACTTGATCAATTAAAGGAATCAATTGATTTACTTTACTTCCCGTAAGAGCAGAAGTAAACGCAATAGGTGCATAATTCAAATATAAGAATTGAGCTCGAATTTCCTTTTCAATTTTAGACATTGTCTTTTCATCTTTTTCAACAGTATCCCACTTGTTGTATACAATAATGACACCTTTTCCGGCATCATGTGCAAGACCTGCAACATGTTTATCTTGATCACGAATACCTTTTTCACCATCAATCAAGAACAATACGACGTTACTACGATCAATAGCACTTAAAGCACGTAAGATTGAATATTTTTCAATATTTTCATAAATCTTACCCTTTTTACGAATACCAGCCGTATCAATGATCATATATTCTTTATCATCTACATGAAATGGTGTATCGATTGCATCACGCGTTGTACCTTCTACATTAGATACAATAACACGATCTTCTTTTAAGATTGAATTTACTAAACTTGATTTTCCAACGTTTGGACGACCAATTACACAGAATGATGTAATTCCCTCATATGGAGATATATTCTTTTCTGGAAGCTTTTCCATGACTATATCTAAAAGATCTCCTAGACCAATTCCATGTGCTCCACTTAAGGCAACAGGATCACCTAAACCTAAAGCATAGAACTCATATACATTCATTTGTATTTCTGGATTGTCCACTTTATTACAAGCTAAAATGACTGGTTTTTTACATTTTTGCAGCTTTCTAGCGATGATTGTATCATCTGTCATAACTCCTTCTTTGGCAGAAGTTAAGAAAATAATGACATCTGCTTCTTCAATCGCAATATCTACCTGCATATTGATTTCTTGGGCAAATGCCTGGTCCTCAATTTGAATACCACCCGTATCGATCAAGCGAAAAGTTTGTGTCAGCCATTCCACTTCACCATAAATTCTATCTCTTGTAACTCCGGGCGTATCATCTACAATGCTTTTTCTTTGTCCAATCAAACGATTGAATATCGTTGATTTTCCGACATTTGGCCGACCTACTATGGCCACAGTACCTCGAATCATATTGTGGTCCCCTTTCTACATTATTCGATTATATCCAATACTTTTGTAACGACTTCATCAATTGTTAAATTTGAAGTATCAATTTCAATCGCATCTTCTGTTTTTTGTAAAGGCGAAATTTCTCGATGCGTATCCTGATAATCTCTTGCGACAATATCTTGATAGATTGTTTCATAATCTGCATCGATTCCCTTAGAAATATATTCATCATATCTTCTTTGGGCTCTTGCCTTACTTGTTGCACTCATAAAGATTTTGACTTCTGCATCCGGCAAAACAACGGAACAAATGTCTCTTCCATCTACGATAAATCCTTTATTTGCGCAAACTTTTTGTTGAAGATTTACTAACTTTTTACGAACGATCGCAAGCTGACTCGTTTTGCTTGCCTGCATAGAAACATCATTCATACGAATTTGTTTAGAAACATCTTCACCATCTAAATACACATGATTTTCTTCATCAAAAGAAATGTCAATAGAATCCATCAAATCTGACATTGCCTTTTCATCATGAATATCCATGTTGTTTTTTAATGTTTTATAGGCAACACAACGATACATAGCACCCGTATCCAGATGTGTCATACCTAATTTTTCTGCAACAATATCTGCAATCGTACTTTTTCCAACCCCACTAGGGCCATCAATCGCAATATTAATTTTTTTCATTTCAGTCCTCATTAAATATTTTTAAAAGTCCAAACCAAATAGCCAATAATCGCAACTAAGGCAATAATCAAAATGGCTAATACAACATTTAATACGATTTCAGAACTTTTCTTTTCTTTATGCTTGCTAGCTTTTTCAAAATCAGAAGTCTTCATACGCATTTTTGCGCTTGGCATAGATTCAATCTCATCACGTTTTTCTTTTTTTCGCTTAGATTTTTTCTTCTTTTCCTTTTTTGGCTGTTCTTCAGTTTTATCAAAGTCATCATTTGATAAGAACATCAAATCCAAATTGTCATCCTCTGGTTTTTTAACATCTTCAACATCATCACTTGTTAACACAATTTTTTCTTCTAAAGGCTCTTGTCGAGTTACTCTTTCAAACTCTTGAGTTTTTGGCTTTGAAATTTTCATAGTTGAGCCTAAATCTTCATCATCTGTATCCATAGGAATTACATGTTGATTGCGTTTTTTAGTTTCACTAGTAGAATCCAATTGTTTTAAAATATTGATTTGTGTATCGTCTGTAATACGATTTCCATTATCAATATTGTATTGCTTAACTTCTCCAAGAAGATCTTCCATAACTGGAGATGTTGGCATTTCTTTTACTGTTGGCGAAACCTTCACTGTATCATGAGGATACAATGGTTTATTTGCGTGTGATAATCCATTATCAACACGAGATAATCTTTGTAATTTTACTGGCTGCGCTTGAGCCACTGTCGTTTCTTCATCTAAACGATCTCTAAGTTCTTGATACTTTTGTTTTCTTGAAAGTTGAGTCATAAGTACCTCCTAAACATTCCTTACCATTATACACTATTCAACAAAAAAAGAAAAATAGGCAATCGCCTATTTTGCTCGTCCCGAATATTTTCCGTCATTTGTATTCACAACAATCATTTCATCTTGGTTGATAAATAAAGGAACTTTTACTTCTAATCCAGTTTCTAATACAGCATTTTTACTTGCAGAAGTAGCTGTATCACCTTTTACAGCTTGTTCGCATTCAACAATTTTCAAAGTTGCTTTATCTGGTAAAATAACCCCAAGAATTTCACCTTCATAACTTGAAATATTTACATTAGAGTTTGGAACAATAAAGTTTCTTTCCCATTTTAAACGATCCATTGGAATTTCAACCTGATCATACGTTTCATTGTCCATAAATACCATCGCATCTTCTGTATCATATAAATATTGCATTTCTCTTTTTTCGATTTGAGCTAGTTCCACCTTTTCTCCACCGCCCCAAGATAATTCAACATTACTTCCAGTACGGATGTTACGAACTTTCGCCTTAACAACCATGGCACTACGAGCTGTTTTATTTTGTGACGCTTCTAGAACTGTATAGATTCCACCGTCGACTAAAATTGTAAGACCTGGTTTTAAATCATTTGAACTAATCATGTTTATCTCCTTTAAAATTGTATGTTTAACCTAAATTATTTTATATCACGCAAAAAAATTGTCAAGAAAAAGAAAGTAGGCGATAGAGTTTAAATTCTACCGCCCCTTATCAAACCATACGT
>URHY01000067.1 GCA_900547815.1 uncultured Solobacterium sp. | reverse complement strand
TAGAAAATAAACCAATATTCATATCTCTCTCCTAAAAAATAATAATAAACAAAAAAGAAACCATTTTAAGCCGCCAACACTTAAAATGGTTTTCTTATTTTAGGCATATGCATTACATACTTTAATCACAAAACGCATTAATGAATATAAATCTTTATACGTTTCTTTTTTTATGCGAATTGTACAATCATCAATCTTTTCTACATTGTCCATACGAGATACAAAATCCGCATTACGACTATGATGGAAAGTAATTTCCATTGTATGAGACGAAGATAAAGTTGGTTTTTCGTCTACTTTTAGTGCTTCTTGAATACCATGTGCATATCTATTCTTCAACTCATTAAAGCTGCAACATAAAACGCTCTGATTATTTAAGGTTTTCTTTGTTTCCACGAACACACAACCAAGTTCTTCTTCTACTTGCTTTCCATATTCACTATCACCACTTGCAAGAATTACGGGAACGCCAAATTCATCTGCTAATAAACGATTTATGCCACTTTCACCAAGTTCCTTTCCATCTACGACAACTTTTCGCACCATCGTACCCCAAATTGTATGGGCCATAACTCCTGGTGAATTACAACGTGAATGATATCCAATAAAAAGAGCTCCATCAAAAGAATCATCTAAGCCTTCCATCATACCAAATTCCTTATAAGCTCCATTTGCAGACACAAAAGAAGCTCTAGGATCTAATTTTGAAGGCAGCAGATTATCCATATTTCCATGACTATCATTAACCACAACTTCTTCTACACCATTTTGAAACAATAGATCAATCACTAAATTCACTTCATTCATCATATTTGTACAATATTCCGAATATAAATATCCATTCTTAGCCGTATTGGCTGGGTTACTATTTCCCCAGATACCTTCAATATCGGCTGAAATATATATTTTCTTCATTTTAAAATACCTCTACAGAACGATCTAAAATACCGTTCATTTTTGCAATCGCAATGCCATAATTTGTAAAAGGTACACCTTGTTTCTTGCATTCTTTTACTCTAGATTGCACTTCTTTTTCATTCAACATACATGCGCCACAATGAATCACAACACTGTACTTTGAAAGATCTTCCTTAAATCCTTGTCCAGAAGTAAATTCAAAAGTTACATTCTTTTTTGTAAAATTCAAAATCCACTTTGGAAGTTTGTCTGTCCCAATATCACCACACTGTCTATGGTGTGTACAACCTTCACTAATCAAAATACAATCCCCATCTTGAAGATGATCCAGTTGATTGGCCCCTTCAAGCACCGTTGCTAAACTGCCTTTTAAACGTGCCATAAGAATAGAGAACGAAGTTAAATGAATAGATTTATCTACAATCTGACTAACCCTATTAAAGGCTTGAGAATCCGTGATAACCAGTTTAGGAGTCACTTTCTTTAAAGTTTCATCTAATTCTTCGACCTGACAAGTCATTCCAATCGCGTGATGATCTAGGATATCTCTTAGCACAAGTTGTTGGGGCAAAATCAATCTTCCCTTAGGAGCTGACTTATCAATTGGAATTACAAGCACAACAACATCACCCGAATCAATTAAATCACCAATAATTGTCTTATCTTCCTGATTCTTTGTGTTTGATGCTAACAATTGTTTTAATTCATTTATGTTTTCTTTCTTTATAGCACTCACATAGATTTCATTTGAAGCCAATTGTTTCTTTTTTTCAATCAAATCACACTTGTTATAGGCAATAAAATAAGGCAATTTATTTTCTTTAAACATCTGAATCAAATCTTGATCTACTTTTTGTAGACCCACATTCGCATCTACAACTAATACGGCTATATCGATTGTTTTTAAAACTTCCAACGTCCTTTTGATTCTTAACTCACCTAAAGTACCTTCATCGTCCATACCTGGTGTATCGACAATGACTACAGGTCCAATTGGCAAGATTTCCATTGATTTCTTTACAGGGTCTGTCGTAGTTCCTTTTATATCTGAAACTAATGACATACTCTGATTTGTAATCGCATTGACAACACTGGATTTTCCAGCGTTTCTTAAGCCAAAAAATCCAATGTGTGTACGATTTGCACTTACCGTACTATTTAAATCAGACATGTTAGAACCTAAAATCTCTACGATTGCTTGACTTGATTGCATCCACATTGTCACGAGCAATTTGTTGGGCTTTCGCATTTGGAATTTTGTTCAATTCTTTTTCAATCAATTCAAAACCAATCTTTTTCGTATCTTCACTTGCATAATCTACTAGATATTCGCATAAAGTCATCAATGCGTTTGGATGGCAACAATTTTGAATTTGTCCAGTCTTACACAAAGACATGAAACGATCTCCCGTTCTTCCCTCTCTATAACATGCTGTACAGAAAGAAGGAATATAGCCTAACTGCATCAACCAGTTCACAACTTCGTCCAATGTTCTTTGGTCTGAAACATCAAATTGTTCTGAATCATGAGGACGTTCTTCTTCTGTGTATCCACCTACAGATGTACGACTTGCCCCACTAATTTGTGAAACACCTAAGTGAAGCATTTTCTCACGAACATCTTGAGATTCACGAGTTGAAATAATCATTCCAGTATATGGAACAGCAATACGGATGCACGCTGCAATCTTTTCAAAGATTTCATCATCCAAACTATTATCAAATGCCTCTGGATCAATATCATCTGCATGTTTTACACGAGGTACACTAATTGTATGTGGGCCTACTCCATGAACAGCTTCTAAGTGTTCTGCATGCATCATTAAGCCGGCAAATTCATATTGATAGCCTTCTAAGCCAAACAATACACCTAATCCGACATCATCTATTCCACCTTCCATGGCTCTATCCATAGCTTCTGTATGATAGTCATAGTCATGTTTAGGGCCTGTTGGATGCAACTCTAAATAACTTTTCTTATTATATGTTTCCTGGAATAAGATATATGTTCCGATTCCAGCTTCTTTTAACTTACGATAATTTTCTACGGTTGTAGCCGCAATATTTACATTGACACGACGAATAGCTCCATTTTTATGTTGAATGGAATAAATTGTTTTAATTGAATCTAAAATATATTCAATCGAATTGTGAACTGGGTCTTCGCCTGCTTCAATAGCCAAACGTTTATGTCCCATATCCTGCAAAGCAATAACTTCATCACGAATTTGATCTTGTGTTAATTTAATACGCTTGATATGCTTATTCTTCATATGATATGGACAATATACACATCCGTTTACACAATAGTTAGATAAATAAAGTGGTGCAAACATAACAATACGATTGCCATAAAATGCTTGTTTGATTTCATTAGCGAGTTTGTACATTTCCTCTACTTTTTTAGGAATATCACAAGCTAATAATACACTTGCTTCACGATGAGTTAAACCTTCACAATGAACGCCATGCTCTGTTTTTTGTGGACGTGCTTTTTTTAAAATAGCATCTATCAATTCCACGTTGTTTTTATTTTTCTCAGCATATTCAATTGTGGCAAGAATTTCCTCGTGATTAATAAATTCTTCTGCCTTTAATGATTTTGGATTATAATTACTCATTTTTTTCTCCTATTCTTACTTCTTTATATCTCCACGATCCGTTACAATTTTGTAACCAATCGAATTCATACGTTTTGATAAACAATCTTTGCATTCGGCACTTTCTTCACCCGTACAAATTTTATTATCATACAACGCATATTTTTTTCTAACACTTACTGGTGATAAATTGGGCATAACAACATTGGCACCCGCAAGAATACCCTTTTCTCTTCCTTTTGGATCAATCGTTCCTAAAGCCGTCGTAGCAGGAAGTAAAATATTTGGTTGAATCAAACGAATCAAAGACAATAAGAATAAAGTTTGATTCAAAGTACCGCTTGCCCTATCTTTAAACGGTGTATCCTTTTGTGAAATAAATGGACCTATTCCACACATATCTGGTTTAAATGTTTCAATAAACTTCAAATCCATTGCCAAAGTTTCACTTGTCTGATAAGGTGAACCAACCATAAAGCCACAACCTACTTGGTATCCAATTTCTTTCAAATCTTTTAAACACTGCATACGATGTTCAAAAGACATATTTTTTGGATGTAACTTTTCATAATGATTTTTACTTGCCGTTTCATGTCTTAATAAATAGCGATTAGCACCTGCATCAAACCATTCCTTATATGTATCTCTATCTTCTTCCCCTAAAGATAGAGTAATTGCGCAATCTGAATACAAGGTACGAAGCTTTTTTACTATACAAGTTACGAAATCCTTTTTATAGATACCTTCTCCTCCTTGTAGAACAAATGTTCGAAAGCCTAGTTCATATCCTTCTTTGCAACAATTCAATATATCTTCTTCATCTAATATATAGCGATCACAATTTAAATTGGACTTGCGAATCCCACAATAAAAACAGTCATTATGGCAATAGTTTCCTACTTCAATCAATCCACGTACATAGACAAAATTGTCATATATAGAATTTGCGATTTTCTTAGCTTTGTTTGCAACATATAAACGTAAAGCATCATCTTCAGCTTCAATTAAAGTTTTATATTCTAATAAACTTAAAGAGTGTTCTCTTTCAAGTTTATCAATCAATCGATATGCCTCAATCATGACTAATCACATTGGAATAAGCTGTTTTCACACTAACTCCATGAATATTTCCCAACTTGCCTGCTAAAGCAGCAATTGTATTTTGCGGTGCATCTAATGCGATTGAAATTACACTAATCTTTTTTTGTTTATAAGGAATTCCCATTCTTCCAATGATATATTCACTATATTCATGAAGAATTTCATTTAAAAGATTTACCGCATCTTTATCCTCTACAATGATTCCCATCACAGCAACACGTGTTTCCATATTCATCTCCTTCTAAAAGAAAAAGCTATACTCCACACAAAAAGAGCATAGCTATAGTTCTACTTACAAAAATTCATAAGCACCTTTCACGCAGAATTCTCTTAATGTTGGGAGCAAATTTCTTTATATCTTATATAATACACTAAAATGTGATTGATTTCACAAATTATGGTTAGTCTTATATAATTTGATATTCCTTTACCATTTTTCTTGGTATAATTAGAAAAAGGAGTTCCATATGAAAAATAAATATTTCGAACAAAAAAATTTCGTTAAAAATTATATTTACGCAATCACCATTTTTATCATAACTCTTGTGATTGGAATTTCTATATTTTTTAATGTAGTGCAAGCTTCTATTGAAAAAAATTCAAGAGAAACACTCATTACCAATGTGACTCAACAAAGTGAGCACTTAAATACAATTTTAAATATCAACTATTCCTATTTAAATGTACTAGCACAAGAATTATCAAAGTCTGAAGACCTATTTTCAGAAAATAATATATCTTTAATTAAAGCCTTCATGGAAAACACAGACTTAAATCGTACCGCAATCATAGATTCAGATGGAAATGCACTATATGATAATAATGTAGTTAAAAATGTTGCACATCGAAGATATTTTAAAGAATCGATGCAAGGCAAACAATCTCTTTCAGACCCCTTAGAAAGTAGTGTTGATCAACAAACACGCGTTATTTTAAGTGTTCCTATTTATAAGAACAATCAAGCCATAGGTGTTGTGGGCGGTTCTTATAATGTCACAAAGCTAGGAAATATGTTGTTTGATGATTTGTTTGATGGACAAGGAAAAAGTTTTATTGTTGATCAAGATGGAAATCTAATCACTAGAGACAAGAAATACGAAAAAAAGCACAATATAAAAACAATAGATAATTTATTTGATATTTGTGATGAAAAGGAAGTGAAAACAGACTTCAACCAACAAGAATCAGATTTAATCCAAATACAAACCAAAAAGAATAAATCGTTATATTTAGCTTATTCCCCATTAAAAATCAATGATTGGATGATTTGTTACATTGTTCCAGTTCATGTTGCCCAAGAATCCTATACATTTATTAAGCATTATGAAACTCTGTTGGCAACATTTTTAGGCTTGATTGTACTAAGCTTGATGATTTATTTGGCTCACTCAAATACAAGAGAAAATAAATATTTGATTCATTTATCTGAAATTGACCCATTAACTTCCGTTTTCAATAAAGAAACAACACAAAAGCTCATTGATCAAAAACTTAAAAATCATGAGCACTTCTGTTTCTTGATCTTGGATGTGGATGATTTTAAATCGGTGAATGATAATTATGGACATGCCGTAGGTGATAAAGTATTAAAAAATTTGAGTGACCTATTTAAAAATCATTTTAGACAAACGGATATTGTTGGAAGAATTGGTGGCGACGAATTTATCATTCTAATCGAAGATGAAGTTATTGCCGAATCAAGAATTCAATCTTTACTAAAAAAAGTCAATGAATTAAAGATTGAAGAACTACAAGACTTTAAACTTTCCATCAGTGTTGGAATGGCATTCGCCCCTAGTAATGGCACTACTTTTATGGAATTATATCGCCATGCCGACCATGCCTTGTATCAAACAAAACGAACAGGCAAAAACGATTATAAAATATATAAAAATGACGAGAACTAATCTCGTCATTTTCTTATACATTCGTATAGTTAAAACTATTTAAATCTATAGGCTTATCCTTTATATAATCCTTAATTTCTATACCCTCTAATTTGGCTGGACGAAGCACAATCTCATTTTTAACAACATCTTCTTTAACTAGTTTTAATTGTTTCATCAATGCGAATAAATCTTTTAGAACATCCATCTTTTTAGGGATTCCCTTATACACATATTCAATAGCTCCTTCACTTAATGCCTGGCTTTTTGAAATATACTTCTTCCCATTCTTTTCTGCATTATACTGTATATAGAACCAGAATCGAAGTATCTGTAAATTTTCACCTTTACTATTTTTTAAGAATACCTCTTTCCAAGATGAATTCACAACTTCTTCTTTTTCTTTCTTTACAGATGACTTCTTTTCTTTTAATAACTTTTCACTTGGTTTATCAATAATACTCTTATTCATCAATTCTTCCATTTCGATATCTGTGAATTTAATGACATAAATTTTTCTGCCATTCATTTCACTATCGCGAACCAAACGAACACTTTTTAATTTACGAATCAACATATCCATAGATGCTCTTTCTGTACTTTCATCCAATAAACGGAATACATATTGATTGGCTTGGGCATTTGTCAATTCGTTTTCATATACCCAGTCATGCGTTTCTGCATATGGATTTTTTACTGCCATAAATCTAGCATAACAAAACAATCTTAAAGAAAGTGCAGCTGCACCATTCTCATTACTATTTACGTTTTTGATAAAACGTTCTCTATTTTTCATTAACATTTCTGTACTCATTAAATCTCTCCTTGAAAAAATTCGAACGCAATAGATTATATCATCATTTGTGAACTTTTGCAGAAAAAAAATTGCTTGTTTCCAAGCAATTATTTCGATAATTCGATAAATTCTTCAATTCTTGATTTTGCGGTTTCCAGTGCAGAAATCCAGAATGCTTCATCCGTTAAATCAATATCCAATACTTTAGCTGTATCTTCTACAGAAGCAACAGTTGTTGTGTGCAACAACTCTTTATATTTAGGAACAAATTTTTCTTTACCCATTTCCTGATATTTAACAACTAATCCTCGTGCAAATAATCCTCCAAAGGCGTATGGCCAGTTATAATAACTTAAATCTGAAGAATAGTAATGCGATTTACATACCCACATATATGGATGTAAACAATTTGGATCCAGTCCATCGCCATAAGCTTGTTTTTGTGCGTCCAACATAATTTCATTCAATTGATCTGTAAATAAGAATTCATCGCTTCTACGATCAAATACGGCTTTTTCAAATAAGTAACGAGAATAAATATCACAGATGATTTGACATAGATCTTGAAGCTGATTTTCAATCAATCCAAGTTTAACTTCTTTATCCTCTGTTTCATCAATCACTGCATTCATAATGATATTTTCATTAAATGTACTCGCTGTTTCTGCTACTGGCATTGAATATTCCCAGTTTAATGGTCGATGACTTTCAATATTCAATCCATGATATGCATGCCCTAGTTCATGAGCCAAAGTGACCACGTCGCCCAGACCTCCATCAAAGTTAGTTAGTACGCGTGATTGTTTCACAAATGGCATATTACAACAGAAAGCTCCACCCACTTTTCCTTTATGTGGATAAAAATCGATCCAGCTATTGTCAAATGCTTCTTCCATCATATCGGCCAATTCATCACAGAATGGTCTAAAATGATTTACTAAATATTCCTTTGTGGTTTCAGGTGTAAAACTTGTAGTAGCCGATTTTCCAACTGGCGCAAACAATTCATACCAAGGAAGACCATTTTCATACCCTAACATTTCTGCTTTTCTCTTTAAATACTTGTGGAATACAGGTAAATATTTTTGCATAGCACTCAATAAAGCATCTAATGTTTTTTGGGATACATGAGATTGATGTAAAGTCATATCCATTGGACTTTCATAACCACGCATTTTAGCTTCGGTAATAACTTGAAGCTTAATGTTATTTAATGAAAAACTTACCGCATCTGCAATTGGTGCATAACTTTTGATTTCTGCTTCATAAGCAGCTTTACGAACTTCTTTATCTGCATCATATGCAAGGTTACGAACAGATGCTAATGGCAACTTCTTGCCATCGTATTCCACTTCAAGTGAGCTTGTTAAAAGGCTTTGTTGCTTTTCCCAAGCTGAACCACCAGGAATATTCATTTTAGCTAGTGCTTCTTCTACATCCTCGCTTAATAAGTATTTTCCGCTTTCATGAATGTCATTTAAAAAATACTTATATTCACAAAGTTCTGGACAATCTAAATAGCTGTTTAAATCTTTCATATCTGAAATATAACGTGAGAATACGGCCATAGCCTTACTTGCCATACTTGCGATGGTAGCTACTTTATCAATGGCTGCTGCCGCTTTAGTATTTGCGGTATTTGTGGATTGGCTCAAAAATCCAAAGCAACTTAAATGTTTTTCCAAAAGTTCAAATTCTTCTAAAGCCTTAACAATTCGAATCAAATCTTCCTTCTCATTTTCGTGGCTTAAAGTCTTTGAAAGTTCATCCAATTCTTTTGCCTTTTTTTCAAAAGAAATTAGATCTTCACTAAATTTAGGATCATCAAATCCTTTGTACAATACGTCTAATGACCATTCTGAATTCATATCAATTTCCTCCAATTTAATAAATTATACCATAAGAAAGTAGGCGATAGAGTTTAAATTCTACCGCCCCTTATCAAACCATACGTGCCCTATTAAGGCATACGGCTTACTACTTGGCTATATCCTTAGTAGACAAAGTATTTCAACCTTGTTGGGACTGTTTTACTTCAATGACTTTTGTATAGTGTTACGAGTATCTTGTACTTTATTGTCTCTAAAATAAAACAGTTGATAATCATTGATTTAGATTATCAACTATAAGCACGACTGCCTGTCGTACAGAAAAGCTTGAGCATATGCCCAAGCTTATAATACTTGTGATAAAAATTTAATAGTTCTAGGATTTTGTGGATGTTCAAAAATATCTTCTGGAGTACCTTGTTCTTGAATAATACCTTCATCCATAAATAATACGCGATCACTTGTTTCTCGGGCAAATCCCATTTCATGAGTTACAATCACAATTGTCATTCCTTGGTTTGCTAATTCTTTGATTACTTCTAATACACCTTTTACCATTTCTGGATCAAGTGCACTTGTTGGTTCATCACATAGAATCACATCCGGATGCATTGCTAAAGCACGAACAATAGCTAGACGCTGTTTTTGTCCACCAGATAATTTTCTTGGATATTCATCTTTCTTATCTTCTAAACCAACCTTTTTAAGCAATTCAATAGCTTCTTTTTCCGCCTGGTCTTTAGGTGTTTTAAGTTCTAAAATTGGTGTGATGGTAATATTTTCTAAAACAGTTAAGTGTGGGAATACATTAAAGTGTTGGAAGATCATCCCAATCTTTTTACGGTGTGTATCAATATCCACATTTTCAGCTGCGATATCCACACCTTCAAAAATGATTTGTCCACTTGTTGGTTTTTCTAATAAATTTAGGCAACGTAAGAAAGTCGATTTTCCCGAACCACTTGGCCCAATAATACTAATAACTTCTCCTTGATGGATTGTTTGGTCGATTCCTTTTAATACTTCTAAATCTCCAAAATTTTTATGTAAGTCTTTTACAACAATTAGTTCCTTAGTCACTGACACTCAACTTCCCTTCCATGTATTTAATTAATTTTGATAAAGAATATGTAACGATAAAGTAGATCAAACCAACAATTACTAATGGTTCAATAGATTTGTAAGTAGCGGATTTAATTACACTGTTAACAGTCATTAATTCACCAATATAGAATGTACTTGCCAAAGATGTTTCCTTGATCATCATAACGAATTCATTACCTAATGCAGGCAAGATATTTTTGATAGCTTGAGGAATAATGATCTTAGTCATCATATGTACATTTGACATACCCAATGATTTAGCAGCTTCTCTTTGACCTTTATCTACCGACTGAATACCTGAACGGATAATTTCAGCGACATATGCACTCGAGTTGATAATCAACGCAATGATAACACTGACGATCATCGGCATATTTCCATTTGTCAAATAAGAGAAAATATTGATGAACAACCATAATTGTAGTAATAGTGGTGTTCCACGAATCAATTCTACATATACACCGGCAATTGCTTGTACAATCTTATTCTTTGATAATTTTACAAGGGCAAATAACCCACCAATAATTGTACCAAAGATAACAGTTATAGCTGCAAGTCCTAAAGTAACTCCTAAACCTTTTAATAATTGTGGCCAACAATATTGTACAATTTGAACACATGTTCCAAAGAATCCAGTTGCAGTCAATGTGAATTGTTCACTACTTTGTTTCTTAGCTGCTTTATACCATTTTTCATACAAACCTTTTTTATTAACTTCCTTTAAGATTTTATTGACTTCCTTCATCAATCTTTTTTCGCCTAAAGGAGCACCTACACGGTTACCTGCATAATCTTGGTCAATATTAAATAATTCATCTAACTTCGCAAGTTCAGAGTTCTTTTCAATATATTCATCAGCTGTACCTTCAGAGCATGCGACTGCTTGTACAGTACCATTCTTTAATAGGGCAACACCATCATCAATACTTGAAATCGATTGTAGTTTTGCGTCTGGAATTTGATCTTCGGTATATTGTTGCTGGATCGATCCTTGTTGAGCTGCTACTTTTAAGCCCGTTAAATCTGTTAATTTTTTATATTTCTCTTCATCTTTTTTAGGAATAATAACAGCCTGTCCACCAGTGTCTTCTGTCATATTGTATCCAATAGACATTTCCATCTGTTGAGCACGTGCTGGTGTATAGGCTAATCCTGTAATAGCCAAGTCAATTTCTTCAGTTTGAAGGTTTGCCAGAACTGTATCAAAACTTGCAGCCTTGATTGTTAATTTAACACCCATCTTTTTTGCGATATATTTTGCCAATTCAATATCAGAACCTACATATTGAGCTTGTCCTGTTTTTGTCGAATCAATAAATTCATTAGGAGGAAAATCCGGAGATGTTCCTACAATCAATTCTCCTCTTTCTTGAATTTTATCTAATAAATCACCTGTTGTTGATGTGTCTGTTTCATCGGCAAATGCAGGCATAATACTAGACATCATAATCATAAAACTTACTAAAAATGCCAAAATAAATCTAAATCCTTTTTTCATGTTGTCCTATTCCTTTCTAATAAAAAAAGTCGTCCTTGAATATACAAGGACGACTATAAAATCGCGGTACCACCTTATTTCCTGCACAAATGTACAGGCCCTTAACTCATAACGGGAGTATCCGAAGCTTCCTCAATCTTCGAAAGCTTAGCTCTAAGACACGTTCACCCTGTGCTTACTGTTCCATTTCCACCATCAGGAACTCACTATCAGCAGCATCCACGACTACTTCTTCTTTTCATTGCCTTTACAAAGGATGGCTTTATTATAAACAATCATTTTTTTAAATGCAACAGAAAAATTTAAGATTTTATCAACAACTCAATTTCATCCACATTTAATGAACAATACGCAGATATTTGTTCAAGATCAAGTCCATCTTCATACATCTTGTGAACCATTTCTTCTAATTGTTTATTTGCGTCTTGTTTTGTCTTTCTTGCTTCTTCTATTTCTTGTTGATTACCAAATTAATTGCTACAAGAACATTTAAATTAAATTGTATACATA
>URHY01000066.1 GCA_900547815.1 uncultured Solobacterium sp. | reverse complement strand
GCTCTGTAGTGTACTTCTAACTTCAAGAACATGGTAACAAATAAAAGATAAAAAACAAAAGCAAAGCTCATTGCACATTTTAATTCCAATGTGTGCCTTGAAGCGAAGCTGAAAGGAATGGTTGGTTTATATGAAAAAAAATGCTTCTATGAACAAACATACATTTATTGTCCCAATAATACTTGTGGCATTTTTATTTTTTCTAGTTATTACAGCTTATGTATTGCACCCAACACGATATATTAAATGTAGCACCAGCGCATTGACTGTTCAAAAAACATATCTTAAAAACGGAGAAGCTGTCGTAGAAAATGTAAAAATCCCTAAAGGAACGAAAGTCAAAGTACATGAAAAAAAAGAAACTTCCAGCATCATTAGTTATGACCATTATAAATATAAAGTTAAAAATACACATCTCGTTAAAACGTTAGATGATGCGATTCAAACTGATTATGTATATTGTAGAAGGCTTGTTAACTTACAAAATGAAAAAGGAGGAAAGCTTTCTAAAGTCGTAGTAAAAAAAGGAGAAAAAGTTAAAGTATTATCTGTGGACAAAGAGGACTGGAACCAAAATACTGGCCAAGTAAATTGGTATAAAGTTTCAAAAAACAAAAAAAACTATTATTTAAATGGTGTTTATGCAGAATCCACAAAAAATGCTGCTTTAAAAAATTATGGCAACAATATTCCATACTCAACATATTGGGATAAATACTATGAAGATGGATATGCAAAGGATGCTTATATCTCACAAATTGATTATAAACCAAATAAAAAAGCAGTTTATGAAAACAACCAAATGCCTAAAAATGTGAAAGCTATTCATGTATCCATGAATAATTTTGTCCATAATCAAGAATATATCGAAAGTTTGAATAACATAAATACAATCATAGTTGAAACAAAAAACGATGAAGGTTCTATACTTTATTCAAGCGATGTATGTAAAAATTATCTATCAGATTCAAATCGTGCTATTAAAAACGCAGAAGTCTCTAAAGATGAATTAAAAAAAATAATTAAACAATATCAAAAGAAAGGTTTTTACGTTGTTAGTCGTATCGTTACATTTAAAGATGCAGTATTTGCACAAGAAAATCCAAAAGAATCATTAACAGATAAAAAAAATAATTTGGTACTTTATAACAATCAATATTGGCCAAGTGCTTATTCAAGAAAAGCATGGATGTATAATGTAGCCATTGCCAAAGAATGCGCTGATTTAGGTTTTAATGAAATTCAATTCGATTATGTACGTTTTCCTGATGGAACAGCTGGTTCAAAATCCAAATTAAATTTCCACAATACATATAACGAAAGTAAAGTAGCCGCCATTCAAGGTTTTTTACAATATGCAAAAGAAGAACTGTCTCAAAAAGAAGTATATATTGCAGCCGATATGTTCGCATGGCCTATCGTTGCCTGTGATGATCAGGATATTGGACAATTTTTACCAGCAATCGCAAATATTGTTGATGTTGTTTGTCCTATGCCCTACTTGGATCATTTTAATTATGGAAGTTTTGGAATAGATTATCCTTCTGAAGAACCATACAATACTCTAACTTCATTCACAAAAATAAGTAAAGAGCAAATAAAATGTATCAAACACCCTGCTAAATATAGAACATGGATTCAAGGATATAATTTAGATTCAAAAGAAGTTAATCAAGAAATCAAAGCACTCATAGACAATGATTATCCGGGCTATATGGTTTGGCTAGCAAGTGGAGATCCAAATGATATAGAAAAAATAAAAAATGGGTTTTAACCCATTTTTTATTTTTTATATGTTTTATCAATAAATTTTTGTGCATCTACCACAAAACGGCTATGAACACCTTTTCCAATAGATTTCCCATCTTGAAAAGCTTGTACTTCATAATCGATTTTACGACCATCCACATTTGTCATCTTTGCTTCAATTGTTATTGTAGCACCTAATGGACTAGCCATATCATGCGATACATTCATACTAATCCCAACACTTGTCTTTCCTTCTTCTAAATCAAGACATAAACAAGCAGCTTCTTCCATCCACGCAATCATTTGTGGTGTAGCTAACACATCTAATGAACCACTTTTCATTACAGATGCTAAATTTTGTTGTTCTACAACACGTTGAATTCGAATTGTCTTTAATTCCATGTTATTAATCCTCCTTTGTTATTTTAATCCATTGTTAAAATATTGACAATGGATTTCATTACTATGATAAAATAATATAAGAAATGATATGTTCATTTCTTAATAGAAAGTAGGTCAATATATGTATTCTAAACAAGAAGAAAACCTAATCCTCTATCAAAAGGCTAAACACAAAATAACTATGCGATTTATTATTTATTTCACTATTCTATGTATATATTTTTTATCAATGGCATATTTGTTTTCAAATATGGATTTTTTGAAAGTGAACGATTCTACTTTTCAATCGATGTTAGTAAAACTAAGCACTGGACAAATCTTTTTATATGGAATAACCTTCATTCTACTTTCCACAGGTAAAAAATGGTTCCGTATTCTTTATTGGATTGATATTCTTATTAGCTTTCTACTTATTTATTTTCCAATCCATTTACTATTATCCAACCTAAATAGTATTCTTCCATTCTTTATTCTTGTTGCTTTCATGCTACTTAAAGCAGTTGCTCTTTGCCAGGTTGGCGGATATTTAAAAAATAATCGTTGGTGTAAAATCTATTTTGACCATACTATTGAACTTGATGACGAAGATGATGATTGGGTAGAAAAACAAACTAAAAATGTAAATTACGAAAAAATCAAATCTAAATTTGAAAAAGAATTTGAAGATAATGATCAAGAAGAAGATGAAGAATATGTAACTGAAAAAGCACCTATGACTTTACCTCAATTATCCGTTCGTTTAGGCATTATCGTTTATGGAGAATTAATTTTATTCCCAATCTTGATTCAAATCTTTTCAAATCTTTTTGAAAGTATGGATATGCAAAAAGTTTTTGCGACAAAAGATATTTTTGTATTATGCATCTTTACCGCATTCATTTGGACAATTCCATTATTCTATATGTACTACAATCATAAATATACAAAGAAGATTATTGCCTGTTGTATGCTTGGTGAAATCATCCGCATTCTAGTTTATTTACCTACTTTTATGAAATACTATAATTCTCATGAATATTCCATTCGCGTATTTGTATTCTTTATTCTAATCGATTTCATTCGCTTACTGATTTTATTTGTATTTGCTATTCACGTTCTAAAATCTGAACAAGAATATGCACCAAGCCCCAGAAATTAACTTTCTGGGGCTTCTTTTACAATAATCGGTAATTCAACCGTGATTTTAGTTCCTATATCTTCTTTTGAAGTTAAATGAATATCACCCTTATAATAATAAACAACATGTTTTACAATCGATAATCCAAGTCCTGTTCCAGGTATCGTTTTAGAACGTTGTTTATCTACGCGATAGAAGCGTTGAAAAATTCGATCTTGATCTTTATTTGGAATTCCAATACCCGTATCCTCTACACTAAAATACATATTTTTTTGATTCTTTTTCAGCACAATATCAATACGTCCATTCACTTTATTATATTTAATCGCATTTGAAATCAAATTATAAAAGATACCTTTAATATGATCCATACTCGCAAATACTGTAAATTCTGTCGCATTCACATACACTTTTAGGTCCATTTTTTCAATTTGTGGTCTTAAAGTTTCTATAACTGAATCCAATAATTTCTTTACATGAATATGTGAATATGTCACTTGCATTTCTTCAGTTTCTAATTTAGAAATCGTTAAAATATCATTAATCAACTGTGTCATGTGATCACTTTCTTTTAATACACAATCCAAACACGTATCAATTTGATTACTATCTTGAATTGTATGTGAACGAATCAACTCCGTATATCCTCGAATCGAAGTCAATGGCGTTTTCAACTCATGACTGGCATTACTAAAAAATTCCTGACGAACCTTTTTTTCTTTTTCCAATCTTTCCAAATACTTTTTATTTTCTTTCGACATATTTGTCAGAGCATTTGTGATTTTATAAAGTTCTGGATAATTATATGTATTAAAAGTTAAAACATCTTTTGAAATATTCGTTGAATTAATTGTATTTGTGATATCTTGAAATGGTTCAACAATTTCATCAGCCATTTTCTTTGATAAAATAAATACAACCATAAACGATACACATATACTAAAAATAAAAGGCGCTAATAAAATTGAAATAGATTGACTCAATCCATCAAAAGGCATGGCTAAACGAACAATTGTTTGATTATCATCTTCATAATCGGCCACATATAAATAAGATCTCTGCATCGTATTCGAATGACGGATACATGTACCAGTACCTTCTTCTAAAGCTTGTTTAACTTCTTCACGTTGTAAATGTTTTTCTCTGATCTTATCTTTGTAGTTATCATATAAAACTTTACCATTTCGCTTAATAATTGTGATACGAATATCTTCCGATTTAAATGTATCTCCTAAACGAGTCGTGTTTAAATCATCAATTTCTAGATTTTTTACAAGCTTCACTGTATTCATCAAATATTGCCTATCTTGTGAAATGGATGCTTTATACAAACTTACATAAAGTAAACCAAAGCCAAGAAGAAACGTGATTAAAAATGTAATCAAGAAAGAGCGAACAATTTTCTTATGCATCGTTATCTCCAGACACTAAACGATAGCCCACCTGTCTTACAGATTGAATCCAATGTGCATATTCATTGCCTAGTTTTTTTCGTAATGAATTAATATGTACATCTAATGTTCTACTTTCACCGATAAAATCATATCCCCAAATTTGGTTAATCAACTCTTCACGAGAAACGGCTCGACCTTCATTTTTTGCTAAATATTTTAGAAGTTCAAATTCTTTATATGTTAATTCAACAGGCTCTTCATGAATCGTTACAATGCGTTTATCCAAATCTATACATAAACCGTGAATCTGAATCAAGCGTTCATCTTTTTTACTTCTTCTAAGTAAAGATCGAATTCGTGCTGCGAGTTCTAAAACACTGAAAGGTTTTGTCAAATAGTCATCCGCCCCTAGATCTAATCCCATAATTTTATCTAATTCTTTATCTTTTGCACTTAAAATAATTACTGGTAAATCTTTTAAAGATGCTTTTGAACGAATAAACTTTAAAATATCATATCCATTCATACCTGGAAGCATTAAATCTAGAATAGCTAAATCAACTTTATTGTCTTGAAGATAATCATATGCATCTTTTCCATTCTCAAAATCAACTAACTCATAATTAAAACTAGCCAGTGTTAATTTTAATAACTGACGAATATTTTCATCATCTTCTACAATTAAAACTCTTTCCATATCATCAACCTCTTTTTTGTCATTTTATCACGATTGCAAATAAAAAAGGAGTAAAGTTTATTTAACATTACTCCTTAATCGTCTAATTTATTTTTTTAAAGATGGGTTCCAGTGTTCGTTTGGTTCTAATCCTAAGAAATCACAAACTGTAGCTGCAACATTTGACAATCCTAGATCTTCGCCTTCTTTTAATTCACATTCCGCATTGTATACGATGAATGGAACTGGTGCCAATGTGTGGCTAGTCTTACTTTCATCATCCGCATTACCGTGGTCTGCAGTAACTAATAAAATACCATTTACTTTATTTACAGATTCAATAACACGTGCAAGTTCTAAGTCTACAGATTCAACACCAATAATAGTTGCTGGTAAACTTCCAGTGTGACCTACCATATCACCATTTGGATAGTTTGTACGAATGAAATCGTAGTTTCCACTTTCGATTGCTTCACACAATTTATCAGTGATTTCAGCAGCCTTCATCCAAGGTCTTTGTTCAAATGGAACTACATCACTTGGAATTTCAACATAAGTTTCTAAAGACTCATCAAATTTTTCTGAACGGTTACCATTCCAGAAATAAGTAACATGTCCATATTTTTGAGTTTCACTAATTGCATATTCACGAATACCATGTTTACACAACTCTTCTGTTAATGTGTATTTGATTTTTGGTGGTTCAGTCAAATAGTTCTTTGGAATTTGTAAGTCTGCATCATATTGCAACATACCTGCAAATTTAACATTTGGAACTTTAACACGATCAAATTTATCAAATGAAGCATCTCCATCAAATGCTAAAGAGATTTCTTGAGCACGGTCACCACGGAAGTTGAATAATACTACGCTATCGCCATCATCGATAGTACCTACTGGAGTACCATCTTTTGCGATAACAAATCCTGGAAGATCTTGGTCAACAACATTTAATTCTTTACGATAAGTTTCGATAGCTTCTGTAGTTGAAGCAAATTGTCTTCCTTCACCCATTACGTGAATTTTCCATCCACGTTCAACCATAGACCAGTCAGCTTCATAACGGTCCATTGTGATTTGCATACGTCCACCACCACTAGCGATGCATGCGTGGAAGTTGTCATCATTTAATTCTGCCATAAATGATTCAATATCATTTACATATTCTAAAGCTGAAGTTGCAGGAACATCACGTCCATCAAGTAATGCATGAACACGAACTTCTTTAATACCTTCATTTTTAGATTCTTTAATCAAAGCCTTCAAGTGAGAAATATTAGAGTGTACGTTTCCATCACTTAAAAGACCGATGAAATGCATCTTGCTGTCTTTTGCATTTTCAGCTAAATCCTTCCAAGTTTTAGAATTGAAGATTTCTTTAGACTCAATATTTTCATTAACTAATTTAGCTCCTTGAGAGTAAATTTGTCCACAACCTAATGCGTTGTGTCCAACTTCTGAGTTACCCATATCTGAATCTGTAGGAAGTCCTACTGCAAGTCCATGAGCACGAAGTTGTGTATGTGGACATTCAGCCCACAATTTATCAAGTGTTGGTTTATTGGCTAATGCAACCGCATTGTTCTTCTTATCTTCACGAATACCAATACCGTCCATAACAACCAAAATTACTGGTCTTTTTTCCATTGTATTTTTCCTCCATTAATCGATAATAATATAACACTAACTAGGCCTTTTTTCAATGAACTCGTCTCAACAAATGAATTTTTTCACAAAAAGAAAAAGCCGCTTAACGGCTTTGATAACGAGATAAAAATTGTTGTGTTCTTTCCTGTTGAGGATGCTCGAACAACTGTTCTGGGCTACCCTGTTCCGCAATGACACCTTTATCCATAAAAATAACACGATCACTGACTTCTCTGGCAAACTGCATTTCATGTGTAACGATAACCATAGTCAAACCTTCATCAGCTAACTTTTTCATGACATCCAAAACATCACCAACCATTTCTGGGTCTAATGCACTTGTTGGTTCATCGAATAGTAGTACTTCTGGATCCATACACAAGGCACGAGCAATCGCAACACGTTGCTTTTGTCCACCTGAAAGTTTAGTGCTTGGCTTATTCGCAAATTCTTTCATTCCTACTTCATCTAAGAATTTTAAAGCTGTAGCCTTCGCTTCTTCTTTTGATTTCTTTAAAACACGAATCTGACCTAACATGCAGTTTTCTAAAACAGTCAAATTATTAAATAAATTAAAACTTTGGAACACCATTCCAACCTTTGAACGATATTCATTGACATCCATTTGACCACTTAGAATGTCTTTACCATGATATAGAACATGGCCTCCATCCATTCTTTCTAATAGGTTTACACATCTTAACATCGTACTCTTACCAGATCCACTCGATCCAATAATCGTAACCACTTCTCCTTTATGAATGTCGAAATCTACATCATTTAATACTTTAAGATTTCCAAAATGTTTCTGGAGATGTTGAATTTGAATAATTGTTTCCATAAATATCCTCCTAGCTACAGAAATCTTTCATACTGCTTTCGCTATCCATTCTTTTTTCAAGATAATTCAATAAGAAAGAAGCAAGTGTTGTTAAAATTAAATATAAAACTGCTGAAACCATAAACGTTTCAATATAACGATAGTTACTTCCTGCTACAGATGTTGTCTGGAAATACAATTCCGTTACCGTAATAACATTCAACATTGAACTATCCTTAATATTTACAATCAATTGGTTTCCAATAGAAGGAAATGAATTTTTAATGGCCTGAGGAAATACAACATACATCAAAGTTTGCGTCGTTGTCATACCTAAAGACATCGCAGCTTCATTTTGCCCTTTATCCACAGACTGAATTCCAGAGCGAATAATTTCAGCCATATAAGCGCCTGTATTGATTGAAATAATAATCAAACCTGCTGTAATCGGAGTCCATCCAATCACAGGTTTACCTAAATAGTAAATAAACATAGCTTGAACCATCATTGGTGTACCTCTGAACACCCAAATATACAATCCCGTAATGATTCTACCTATTCTTTTTAAAACTTTAATACCCATTGAATCATATTCGTTGATCTCAATCGCACGAATGCCGCCGACTAATAAGCCGACGACAAATCCTGCAAACGTACCAACAAATGCGAACAACAAGGTCATCTCAATTCCATATTGGAAAAGAGGTAGATTATGAACAAATATGTTCCAAGCTTTCGTAAAATCAATACGCATAATTAATCCTCTGTTGGTTGGTTTTCTACTGCATGTTCCATCATTTCTTCACGTTCTTCATCACTAATACTATCTAATGCTTTTTGAACTTTTTTGAAGAATTCAGAATCACGAGAACCTTCTTTTAATGCGATTGAAACAGTTGTATCACAATCAAAACCATGTCCATCTGCAAATTGAACGACTGTTAAGTCAGGGTTTGCTTCTACAACACCTTTGGCAACTGCCATTTCAGCAGTAATTCCATCCACTTCGTGTTGTTGTAAAGCCAATACCATTTCTGGATAAGTAGCCTTTGGTGTTACGTGATTTACACCTTTGATTTGATCAATGACTGAATCATAGTTTGTTGATTTTTGACCAACAATATTTTTACCTGTAAATTGTTGAATATCTGTATATCCAGCTTCTTCACCATCTTTACGAACAATCATGATCATTCCCTTTGAATCATAATATGGAGTTGTAAAGTCTGCTCCTTCTTCACGTGTTTTATCTTTAGTCATACCAGCGATAATCGCATCGATTTCATCACCCTCTAAAGCTGGAATCAATCCATCCCATGCAGTTTTCTTAATAACTAATTTCTTTCCTAATTTTTTTGCGATCTTTTTTGCGATTTGAACATCATATCCATCCGCATATCCAGATTTTCCTAATTTTACAGAAGTATCTGTTTTTTCAGAAGTTTGCCAGTTAAATGGAGCATATGCACATTCCATTCCTACTACAAATGTGTCTTTATCTTCTGATGTTGTAGCTGTGTTTGATCCACATCCTGTTAGTGCAAAAGCACATACCATGGCAGATGCCATTAATTTTTTAAAGTTCATATTTCTTTTCTCCTTCTCTAATCGGCAAAGAATAGAAAAAAGCTATGCGGCATACCACATAGCTAAAAAACAATCTCATTAACTATAAGATAACGCCTCTTCCTGACGAAGGAGTGTTATAAGTATTCCTTATAACCCCAAGAAACAAAATTGCCATTTTATCTCTTTCGGCATTGGTTACCTTTCAAACACTTCACAGTCTGCCAACTCCATGTTTTACTCTGATGCAATGCTGCCTCTATCTTTACTCGATTTACTTTATAGTGCTTATTATACTCGTCATATACATAGTGTCAAGAAAGAATTTGCAAATTTTCATAAAACTGTAAATATTTTCATCATTTCTTTAAGCTTCTTTTAAGTTTTTAAAACTATTCTATAGACAGAAATAAACAGGTATCAACCCAATACATATAACCCTTTCCTAAATAACTTATTCTGTTTATTTCATATATTCCTATTTCTTGGTGAGTCATAATAATAGACTCACCCTTTTTTTTGAACAAGAAAAAAAGAAAAGAACTAATCTTTTCTCTTAATGCGTTTCTCCAGAAACCACTTTAATATCAGTATCACTCTCTAACATAGCTTCTACAGACAATTCAATGGCTTTAGCAATATCTTTTAAATTCATTCCAGGAGTTCCTGCTGGCTGATTTACTGTTTGTTCAGTCGCAAAAGGTACATGCATAAAGCCACCTTTTACATCTTTAAATTCTGTATGACAATAATGCAATACAGAATACATTACATCGTTACAAACATAAGTACCTGCTGTATAACTAACACTTGCTGGAATTCCATTTTCCTTCATTTTTTCAACCATTCTAAATACAGGAAGCATTGTAAAATAAGCTTCTGGCCCATTTTCTACAACACTTGTCTGCAAAGGTTGATTGCCTTCATTATCGGCAATTCTGGCATTTCTAAAGTTAATACCCACCCATTCTGGTGTGACTTGACTTCTTCCTCCTGCTTGACCAATACACAATACAAAATTTGGCTGATTCTCTTGAATCGCTTCATAAACTGCATCTGGCCCTTTTTGAAATACTGTAGGAATTTCTTTCTTAACGATTTTTGCCCCACCAATTTCATCCGGCAATAATTTAACAGCTTCATAAGCTGGATTGATTTTTTCTCCTCCAAAAGGATCAAAACCTGTAATTAATACTTTTTTCATAACATTTCATCTCCTATGACATCATGATCATCATGACAATTTGTACCACTAACATAATTACGGCAACAAGCACTTGTTTTTTAATGACACCATTTTTATCTTTCATTTCTAAGATTGCGACAGGAACCATATTAAAGTTTGCTGCCATTGGCGTACATAGTGTACCACAATATCCACAAGTTAACGCTAGAGATCCAATCACTACTGGATCTGCTCCATATTTAAGGACAAAAGGTGCCCCAATACCAACTGTCATTACGGTAATTGCCGCAAAAGCATTTCCCATGATCATGGTAAATACCGCCATGCCAATCGCATAAACAATAATTCCAATTGTAACATTGCCTGCAGGAATAATATTAGATACTAAACTAGAAATGACATCTCCAACACCTGCAGCTGTAAATACGGCACCTAAAGCAGCAAGTAACATTGGAAGCATACTTAATGGTCCAACCACATCCATCATTCTACGACAATCTTTTAAGAAGACACTTGGTGTATTTGATTTTGAATAGATACGCAAAATGATCATGGCTACAAAAACACCTACACTCATTCCAACTAATGGTGAAATCTTTGTGAAGAAAGCTGCAAGTAATGCGAACAAACCAATACATACAGCTGGAACAAATACTTTTGCACCAATTTTCTTGTTGTTTTGTTCCATCTCATCAAGAGTAGGTTCTGGCTCATTACCAGGTGAAACTTTCTTTAGAATTGGAGGTAAAACCAAGATAATCAATAAGATACCATCAGCCAAGGCAGGTAACCATTTGCCTAGCACAAACATAACTCCTAGATCAAACCAGAAAACAAACGAACCAACACTGTTTTTATTTTCTTTATCTTTTAGATTTTTAAAGGCAACATAAATAGAAATCAATCCAATTAGACAATACATGACTTCTAATAGTTTTTCTGAAAGTGTAACATCTACACTCGTATAAAATTGAATTGGATTCATTATTTAGTCTCCTTTCTAGATAATTGTTTATCTTTAAGATAGTAATACACAATCGCAACAGCTACGGCAATAATTGCCACTGGAATTTGTACTTTCATTAAATCGACCAATTCAACATTGTATCCTAAGCCAGCTAATGTAGATTGCACTAAGATCATTCCACTTGTTCCTACAAACAAAACTTGCCCAAAGAACCATGCGATATTTTCCATACCACTTGCCATTCCTTTTAAGTTTTCTTCATACTTTTCACTGATCTTTTTACCATTTTTCTTAGCTGCAGCAGTCGCCATAGGCAATACAATAGGACGAACAAATCCGGCAACGCCACCAAAGCTTACATTAAATGCCGCAAAGACTAGACGGAATACACCATAAATCGCAAGAACAACACCGGCTGATGCATTTTTAAATTTCTTCATTAAATTAGCTGCTGCTTGTTTTAAACCATTTCTTTCCAGAGTTCCCGTAACTACCATAACCATCACAAACACGCACATACTGCGGTTAGCGACGAAGCTTGATCCAAGTGTTTCCAAGAAAGTAACTGGATCCATACCTGCAACAAGTGCAGTCACAATAGCGGCAATCATAATAATCAAAATCGAATCCAATTTTAATACAAATCCGATTACAACAATTAGAATGCCTAATAATTTCAATAATTCCATAATCTTTCATTCTCTCTTTCATATTTCTTACAGAAATTTACATCTGAAATTATATCATATTCTTCAACAAAAACAAAAAAATGGATCAAACGATCCATTTACA
>URHY01000065.1 GCA_900547815.1 uncultured Solobacterium sp. | reverse complement strand
ACGAACCGGGCACGTCATTTAGACGTGTGACTTTCCTTTGGAAAGTCTTTTCTTGCATGATTCTAAACTTGTATTATTGGATGAGCCTACAAGTAATTTGGATAGCTTGAATGAAGGGGTTATCTTAAAATCGATCTATGAAGAAAGAAAAGGAAAAACAATTATATTTGTATCACACCGTGAATCAACTCTTGCACATTGCGATCGTGTTATTCATATGGAATCGAATAGGGTTAGTTAATGGATAAGCGAGAAAAAGAAATGCGTACAGTGTACGAAATGATACACTTGTATTGTAGAAAAATTCATAGAGAAAAAGAATTGTGTCCTGAGTGCTTAGGATTATATGAATATGCAAAGATGCGTATAAAAAAATGTCCGTTTATGGAAACGAAAACATTTTGTTCGCAATGCAAGGTACATTGTTACAAGAAGGATAAAAGGGAACAGATTCGTAAAGTAATGCGATTTTCAGGTCCTAGAATGTTAGTATATCATCCTGTCATGGCAATTTGTCATTTGTATTATCAAATTAAAGATAAATAGTGTTGGGTCATAGTGGATATGGCCCTTTTCTTATGAAAAAAAGGGATGAATCGAATCATCCCTAAACAAAGTAAATCTGATTATTTTTCGACTACAACAGCACCGTCTTTGATGACTTTATCAATCTTTCGAACGTTTGAAATTGCATCCAAAGGATTTTCTTTTAAACAAACTAAATCGGCATTTTTACCAACTTCAAGAGTTCCATAATCATCTAAAACACCTAAGCAGTCTGCTGAATTGTGTGTCGCAATTTTTAAAATGTCCATACGATCTACGCCATATTTTTCCATTAATTCGAATTCATAAGCTGTGTTGTTGTGGTAGTTAAATGGTGTACCACCATCTGTACCTAAGGCAATTTTAACGCCTTGCGCATAAGCTTTTTTGAAGCTTTCAACGTGTGCGTCTTTGACATAAATAGCTTTTTTGACCATGTAATCGGCAATACCAGCTTCTACACCTTTTTCAACAATGCATTGAGGAGCAACTAGTGTTGGAACTAAGTATGTACCGTGTTCTTTCATGTAATCAATGCATTCTTGATCTAAGAAAATTCCATGTTCAATTGAATCGATACCTGCGTATAATGCATTTTTAATTCCTTGTGTTCCTTGTGCATGGGTAGCTGTTTTTCTTCCTGCTTTATGAGCCTCTTCAATAATGACTGCCATTTCTTCTTGTGTTAATTGAGCACTTCCAGGTTCTACACCTTTTGTCATAACACCACCTGTTGCCATAACTTTAATTAAATCAACACCTTTTTTAAGTAATGTTCTAGCAGCTTTTCTACATTCATCGACACCATCAGCTTCAATACCTCCTTGCCAACCGTGTCCTCCTGTCATACAAATGCATCGCCCAGCACATAACATGTGTGGTCCTTTGACAAGTCCTGCGTCTACGCAATCGCGAATGTCCATATCATAATCATTTTCTGTTCCTACAACACGAATAAAAGTAACACCACTGTTGATATAATCTTCTAAGTGTTTTTGTGTGTAGAATGTTTTTTCAACAAAAGTGAATTTTTTATCGGTTCCAAAGCCAACAGGTTCCATAATATGAACGTGACAGTTAAAGAAGCCTGGCGTTACAACATTTGCCTCGACTACATCTTCATTGATTGCATGATATGGTTCAATAGCTGTGATTTTTCCATCTTCACAAGTGATCAATTGATCAAATTTAGGTGTATCACTCACACCATCTATCATTGTTTTAGCATGTACAAAAATTTTACTCATAAATATACTCCTTTTCTCAATTTACATAGTATTATGCTCTAAACAAACAATAAATGCAAGTGCTTTCTGAAAGAATAATAATTACTTACATATTAAAAAACACTTTATATAAAGTATGATATTAACTAATGTTAATAGCAAATGAAAATACTTACAAAATGCTTGAAACAACATGAAAATAATGTATAATAGGTCGTACACACAGATTTGGAGGTAAGATATTATGAGAAAACGAAGTGTAGTAGCCATGTGTATGGCATTTGTACTTGCAGGCTGTTCCGCAGGTAATAGTTCGAATCAAGGACAAACGTTGACAGTCGGATTGTCTTCAGAAATGAATGGTGATTTTTCACCTTTATATTATCGTACACTAAATGATAATAGTGTAGTATCGTTGGTCTACCAAGGTTTGTTGAAGTATGATAAAGATCAGAATCTTGTATGTGATTTGGCTAGTGAATTACCACTGATTTCTGAAGATGGTACAACTTTGACATTTAAGTTAAAGAAGGGTATTAAATTTAGTGATGGATCTAAATTAACATCAAAAGATGTTAAAGATACATTTAGTGTTATGGCTGATCCTAGCTATACTGGATTGTATTCAAGCAATGTGGACTTTGTGAAGGGATATACTGAATATCATGATGGGGATGCTAAAGATTTAGAGGGTATTGAAACACCAGATGATTATACGGTTGTATTTCATTTAGAAAAGCCAAGAATCGATGCTGAAAGTGTTTTGGGTACACAAGGAATATGCTCGGATCAAACATTAAACTATAAGAAGGGAAAAACGGCTAAGATTGAAAAGAATAATACGAAGCCTATGGGAACTGGTCCTTATGTATTGAAATCGTATGATAAATCGGTAGGTGCTTCATTAGAAAAGAATCCTTATTTCAAAACAAAAAAAGGACAGTATAGTGTTTCAAAAATCATGATTAAGAAAACGGATTCTTCAACGGAAGTAAAAGAGTTAGAAAAAGGAACAGTAGATTACATTCCTGATGTAACAGATGCGGATAAAATTAGTTCGGTTATTCAGAGTAAAAACAAAGATTTAACGTTGGATAGCTATAATGGGGATCGAACAAATTGGCTTTATTTGAATACTGCTCAAGGACCATGTAAAGAGCAAGCTGTACGACAAGCTTTAGCCTATGGATTCGATCGTCAAGCATACATAGATAGTTACTATAGTTTGGAAGGGTCTGATGAAGCCATGGCCTATGTACCAAGTAGTTTGGGTAATCCGGTAAGTAAAACTTGTGGTGATGTTGTGACGGGTAAAGAAAAGCTAGATGGCTTAAATACATATGAATATAGTCCAGAAAAGGCAAAACAATTATTGGATGATGCTGGTTGGAAAGTTGGTGCAGATGGAATTCGAGAAAAAGATGGAGTGCGTCTTTCTATTCGTTTTTTATCAATCAAAGAAAAAGATAATATGGATTCAATGATTCCTATTCTTCAAAAGGACTGGCAAGAAATTGGTGTTGAATTAAAGGCGAGTACAATGGAATTTAATACAGTTGTTTCTACAATCAGTGATGATAGTGCATTAGGTGATTGGGATGCAGGATGGGTAGGACTCTCTTATGGTAGTCCTGAAGATACAGGTATGAATTATTTACTAAAATCAAAAGCTATTGACAACTTCCCACGTTTAAATGATTCTCAATTGGATGCATATCTAGATGCAGGAACGTATACTTCGGATTCAGAAACAAGTGCACAATCATTTAAACAGGCAATGATCGTTCAAGCTGATCTTTGTGGATTTATTCCAACGGACGGTGTAAAAGTATATGGATTACGAAATAAAAAAGTAAAAGGAATGCATACGACATCGACATATAGATGGTTTAATTCAATGGATACAGTGAAAATTAAATAAGTATATAGGTCAGAATTAAATTTTCTGGCCTTTTTTTAGTAAGCTTAAAAAAACATGTATTTGAATTAAAAATAACGCTGAAAAATATGCAAAAATATAAAAAATATCCTCTAAAAATATGCACAAATGTAAAAAATATCCTTTAAAAATATGCAAAAATGATATAATGGGGCTAGGAGGTATCTATGTTAAGAAGAAAGTTTTATAATACATTGCTGAAGTGGTCAAAAGAAAAAAATCAAGAGTGTTTATTGGTTCGTGGTGCAAGGCAAATTGGTAAAACGTATATTATTGATTATTTTGGAAGGAAAAATTATAAGAGTTATATTTATTTAAATTTTATTGAGAATCCACAGTTAAAGACCATATTTGAAAATTCATTATCGGCTGAGGAAATATTTTCACGAATGACATTGGTGATGCCTCATATACGATTTATCGAAGGTAAAACATTAATTTTTTTAGATGAGATTCAAGAATGTCCGAATGCGCGTACGGCATTGAAATTTTTGGCGTTAGATAATAGATATGATGTAGTCGCAAGTGGATCCTTATTAGGTATCAGCTATAAAGAAGTAACGAGCATACCGGTAGGCTATGAGTTGTCAGTTACAATGTATGGTTTAGATTTTGAAGAATTCTTGTGGGCAAAAGGATATAATGAAAATTCATTAGCGATATTAAAAAAATATTATGATTCAAAAGAAAGAATTCCTGATGAAATACATAATCAATTCATGCGATTGATTCGAGAATATATCGTCGTAGGAGGAATGCCTGCTGTTGTGCAAACATATTTAGATTCAAACCATTTTGGACAAGTACAAAAAGTCCAGGAACAAATTATTTTAGGTTATATGGATGATATTTCGAAGTATGCTTCATCATCTGAAAAACCAAAGGTAAAGAATTGTTACATGTCTATTACGAAGCAACTCGCAAAGGAGAATAAAAAATTTCAGTTTTCTGTTGTGGAATCTAAAGCTACCGCAAGAAAATTTGAAAATAGTATTGAGTGGTTAAGAGATGCTGGGCTTGTATGGCTTTGCAAAAATGTATCTGCCTGTCGATTTCCTTTAGTTGGATATGAAAAAGATAAATTCTTTAAGATGTATTTAACGGATTTAGGGTTGCTAGTCGCAATGTATGGTTTTGAAATGAAACAAGCCATATTAAATGATACTTTGACGGGTCCGGTAAAGGGTGGTATATATGAAAATTTAATAGCGGATATTTTAATGAAAAGCCATCATTCGCTTCATTATTACCAAAATAAGAATCTTGAAATAGAATTTTTGATTGAACAAAACGCAAAAGTAATTCCAGTCGAAGTAAAGGCAGGAAATAATCGTTCGCAATCAATGAATCAATTGTTGAAGAATGAAGATATTCCTTATGGATATAAATTTGTGAACGGAAATTGTGGAATTAATGGCAAAAAAATAACTCTTCCATTATACTTAGCTATGTATGTAGATTAGGCTGAGGTAAAAAATGAGAGAAAATATTGAAAAGTATATTGAGTTAATTATAGGAAGTATCTTACTTTCGTTAGGGATTTATTTGTTCGTGACACCTAATGGAATCAACTTTGGAGGTGCCATTGGTATTGCACAGATCATTGAGTATTTTATTGTGAAGATGGCGCCAAGTCTTGGGCATATGAATTTGGTGGGTATCATTAACTTTATGATCAATATTCCTTTGTTCATTATGGGCTTTAAAATTATGAATAAAGAATTTTGTATAAAGACTGTCATTAGTTTAGTGGTGCAAACCATTACTCTATCTATTTTGCCAAAACAATCTATTGTGATTATGCCAGACATGCTTTCAAATTGTATTTTTGGAGCTTTGATGTGTGGCATTGGAGTAGGACTTGCCTTACAGAGCAGCGGATGTTGTGGAGGTATGGATATTGCAGGTGTTTGTTTATCGAAGATAAAACCTGGCTTTTCTGTAGGTAAGCTATCGATTATTATTAATTCAATCTTATTTACAATTTGTGCCTTTATTTTTGATTTACAAACATCACTATATTCCATTATTTTTGTGGCTATACTTTATTTTATTAGTGATCGTATCCATTATCAGAATATCAACATGACCGTATTGATTTTCACAAAGAAAGAAAATATGAAGAATGTGATTATGGAAAGAACTGGTCGTGGTGTAACGTATTGGATGGGTAAAGGTGCATATACAGATACGGAACAGTATATTTTATTTTGTGCTGTAAATAAGTATGAGATTCGTAACTTCAAAAAAATAGTCAATGAAATTGATCCAAAGGCCTTCGTAATAATTAGTGAGGATCAGGAAATTGATGGTGGATTTGAAAAGCGTTTGTGATATAATAGACATGCAAAAAGGAACATACAAATATGTTTCTGGGAATAGTTGTAGTAAAAACTACCTACAAACTTTGCTAGAGTTGGCGTAGGTAGTTTTTATTTTGTTTATTCATTTTCGTTTGATTAATTCAACCAAAAGCTGAATCACAAAGCCAATTAGAGTTGTGTAAATGCCTAATACAGATACAATTAGGACTAACAATTCGTAATTGTTCATGACTACCACCTCCTAATGATGCCAGAGGTTCTTATACGCACTCTGGGATTGTCATTAAAATGCAATGATAAATCCATTCCCAGAAGTATACATATGCTTGCTGCTTGTATGTTCCAATTACTATTTTAAGTGGTCAATGTGAAAAAAACATTAAAACACAAAAAAAGGAACGATTTTTATTATTTCGTTCCTTCGTTGTATTTTGCCTCGATTTCTTTGGCAATCTTTTTACCTTCCATTACAGCACTACCAATTGTTTTTGGTCCTGTAAAGGCATCTCCAATAATATATACATTCTCTAATGAAGATGCGTGTGTATCGGTTGCTTTTAAATCGTTATTTAATGGTGTGAAATCTACTTTTTGACCAATAGCCATCGCAACTAAATCACAATCCATTGTGAATAATGAATCTTTTACTTCATGACAGCTTGCTCTTCCTGATTCATCCATCTCCCCAAGTTCCATTTTCGCAACTTGAACACCACAAACATTTCCATTTTCATCTTTTAAAATGTCTTTGATGTTGTTTAAGAAAGCAATCTTAACCCCTTCTTTTTCACATGCTTTGATTTCTGCCGGGCTTGCAGGCATTTCCTGTAAAGATCTACGATACACGATTGTTACATCATCAATAATACGAACTAAAGATCTTGCACAATCCATTGCGACATTTCCTCCACCCCAAACAATAGCCTTTTTATATTTTTTAAAGTCTGCTTGTTTGTGGTTGATGTTTAAATCATAAAGTAGTGTTAATCCGGCAACGACACCGTTACCTGTTTCAAAGCCAAAAGTATTTTCAATTTGAGCACCAATGGCTGCAACCACATAATCATAGTCTGATTGTAGTTCTTTAAACATAGCTTGATCTACAAAAGTATTAAAATGGAATTTAACACCAGCTTCAACGAGTCCATTGTAGGCTTTTTCTAAGAATGTTTTTGGCATACGATATTCAGGAATACCAGTATAAATGGCTCCACCTATTTCAGCTTCCTTATCGAAAATATCGATTTGATACTCATTTTCTGCTTTAACAAGCTCTTGAGCTAATGTATAGCCAGCAGGACCGGCTCCAATAATGGCAATCTTTCTTGTCATAATTAAATTCCTCCATCTTTTTCGCTATTCTGACTACTCCTCACCGCAAGCAGTGAGGGTTCTGAACTGACAACATTATGCAGCAATCGTACATTATTTTCAAACTTTGGATTCCTGTCTTTCTGTTGGAGTAGTGAACTCTACAATCAAGCACTACATTTAGCACATTAGCGATTGTTTTCTGTATCTCTACATGGAAGCATAGTCAATCTCCCATTTTAACATGTATTTAATTTACCTTAATTCCACTGTTCATGACTTTGATCTGATTCATTTGGATATATTCAATCGTTTCATTTTGATTTTTATACTGTTTCTCAAATTCATGAATACACTTGTTCTTATCGATTTTGTTTGTATTTAGATCAATGCAGTACAAAAGAAAGGACGAATATAGATCTCTTTGTACCATTGTTCCATCTTGCAGTTTATACATTCTTTGTGACAACGATTTCTTAATGTATTCATCACTCGTATGATCATATTGACTTGCCTTATAATCATTTGGCACTTCAACATAGATTCTAAACTTTCTTTTAGCCTGACTCTGAAAATAGCCTGGACATCTATTTTTTATAGATCTTCCAAATCTTTTCTTACGCTTTCCAGTTCTAGCTTTCTTCTGCAGTTTCTTGGCATTCTTTGGCCTTGTCACAAAGATAGTCCCTAAGTTTCTTAATTCATTTACATCTTCATGGATGGCTAAATGTCGATTGATCGCATTGATTCTGCATAGTTCTGTATGTTTCGTTCTCAACTTCTTATAGCGATTTGAGTATGTCCACTTCACAAAAAGTGGCTTTCATCTCCACAGCAAGCTATGGAGTTTTCGCCACTTAATTATAACATAAACTACTTCTTTAGGTATGAAAGTGCACGTTTATTTATGTTTTTTACGGAAATCTCAAGTTCGCGAGCCGAGATTCTTTTGGCGCCATTCGCAAGAATCGCATTTTGAATCAAACCATCACTTGTCGCAACGGATAACTCATATTTTTTCTTTAAATCATGTACAGCTTTTTCAATATAACTATCGGCTGTTTGATTGTATTTTGTATAAATAATATCTAGATTTCCTTGATTGAAATGGGAACCTGTATTATTTTTAACGCGATAACCATCAAATACTAAAATCACTTTGATTCGTTTATAGCCTTGGTAATTTGAGATTCGATTGATCAATTCGTCACGAGCGGATTCAATATTGACTTTGGCAATATCTTTTAGATCTTGCCAGTCATAAATCATATTGTATCCATCAATCATTAAGCATTCTGGCTTTTTATCTTCAATATGAATCTGATTTAAATTTAAATCTACTTTTGCCTTTTTCTTGATTGGCTTTTCAGCTTTCTTGTTGTTTCCACCAAGCGAATTAAATACTTTCTTTAACTCCTCTTCATGAACCGTATGCTTCACATAAGAAGTATAAGAAGAACTATTGGCTTCTTTGATTTGGATATGCATATGCTCTTTAACTTCATCCCAAGGAACAAAATATCCAGCTCCATGTTCACAGAAAATAGATCCAGTTGGATTGTTTAAATCGGCTTCACTGTCATAATTTGATTCTTCAACGATTTTTTCTTGATCAAAACACTCGTGATAGTCTTCTAATTCACAAATAAATTGCCCTTTACCTTTTGTGTATGCTATGACGTCTTTTTGATAATCCATTAATTCTCGTACGGGCCCTTTTCCTTTGATATGAACAAGATTGTTCATGTCCTCTTCGATTTTAAAAGTACAATGCTTGTTTTCTAAATCAAATAAGGCTTTTGAAACGTATTGATTTTCAACCATCAATTCAAAACTATAATACGGTTCTAATAATATGGACTCTGCTTCTTTTAGACCTTGTCGTATAGCACGATACGTAGCTTGCCTAAAGTCTCCACCTTCTGTATGTTTTAAATGGGCTTTACCTGCCACTAAAGTGATTTTTATATCCGTAATAGGTGATCCGGTTAAAACACCTTTGTGTTGTTTTTCTTTTAAATGTGTCAAAATTAGATTTTGCCAGTTTAAAGCCAAATCATCATTAGAACAATTGGATTCAAATACAAGACCTTTCCCTCTAGGCAATGGTTCAAGTTTTAAATGGACTTCGGCATAGTGTCTTAAAGGCTCAAAGTGACCTACGCCAATGACAGTATCTTGGATAGTTTCTTTAAATAAAACTTTACCTGTTGTGAATCCAACTTTGACTTTGGATCTTCTTTCAATTTCTTTTTGGAGAATTTCCATTTGAATTGATCCCATCAAACGCAAAAAGATTTGTTTTGTCTGCTCATCATATTCAATTTGTAGTTGTGGATCTTCTTGAGCTAGTACGCTACAATAGCGCATCATAGTAAGCGCATCTACACCTTCTGGAAGTAATAATTGATAATTCATATAGGCATTTAAAAGTGGTTTTGTCGTATCGGATTCAAAGCCTAAACCTTGACCAACTTCATAGTTATTTAATCCTTTTAAAGCACAAATCATGCCTGGATAGGCGGTTTGCACCATTTCAAATTGTTTTCCATTGTATAAACGAATCTGGTCTACTTTTTCATCTGCACCCACTTTATCTTTAGCATTTAATATACCACCTGTAATCTTTACATGGGTTAAACGATTTCCTTGTTCGTCACTTGAAATCTTATATACGCGTGCACCAAATTCTTCTGGATATTCTTTAATAAAAGATAAATCGATGATCGCATCCATTAATTCTTCAATGCCTTGAATTTTTAAGGCAGAACCAAAGAATACAGGGAAGCATTCTCTTTTAAATATGGCTTGTTGAAGAAGTGAAGAATCAATTTTTTCTGTTTCAAGATAATGGTTCATGATATCTTCATTCAACATAGATAGTTCATCTTCAGTATCTTCAGATTTAAAATCAATGCAGTTAGAAGAGAAATGTATTTTTAAATCTTTCATTAATTCATCTTTTGTCTTATAGCTAATATCCATTTTATTGATGAAAATCAATGTAGGAATGTTGTAGTGTTTTAAACATTTCCAAATCGTTGAAGTATGAGATTGAATGCCATCTTGACCATTGATCAATAGAATGGCTAAATCCAATACTTGAAGACTTCTTTCCATTTCACTTGAGAAATCAACATGGCCTGGTGTATCAATTAAATAGATTTCACTATCTTTCCAATGAAAATGTGCTTCTTTTGAATAAATTGTGATGCCTCTTTCTCGTTCTTGATTATCATAATCCAGATAAGCATCCTGATGGTCGACACGACCTAATTTTCGAATTGTCTTTGATGTATAAAGCATACTTTCGATGCACGTAGTTTTTCCGGCATCAACATGCGCTAATATTCCAGTTACTATATGTTTCATAAATAATATTCTATCATGTTGACGCAAATGATAAAATAGAGATAGGTTTTTTCGGAGGAAAATATGAAAGTCTTAATGTTGAATGGAAGCCCACATGAAAGTGGAGTAAATGATTTGGCTTTACGTGAAATGGAAGCTATATTTCAAGAAAATGGAATTGAAACTGAGATTGTACAAGTAGGAAACTTGGCAATTCGTGGGTGTACGGCATGTGGAGCATGTACGAAATTAGGTAAATGTGTATATGATGATATTGTCAATGAATTAGCACCTAAATTCAAAGAGGCTGATGGATTAGTGATTTCGAGTCCAGTATATTATGCAAGTGCGAATGCAACTTTGATTGCGGTGCTTGATCGTTTGTTCTATAGTACTTGTTTTGATAAGACAATGAAAGTTGGCGCAAGTGTTGTATCTTGTCGAAGAGGTGGAGCGAGTGCTACTTTTGATGAATTGAATAAATATTTTACAATTAGTGGTATGCCCGTTGTTTCGAGTCAATATTGGAATTCGATTCATGGAAATAATGCGCTTGAGGCCAATCAAGATGAAGAGGGTAAACAAACAATGCGTGCTTTAGCTCGTAATATGATTTTCTTAATGAGAAGTATTGCCTTAGGTAAAGAGGCGTATGGTTTACCTGAAAAAGAAGTAAGAAAAGGCACGAATTTCATTCGTTAGAAAAGAGGGTTTTATATGGTGAATTTAAGACATCCAGATAATATATTTTATGATCGTGAAGGAGATTTATTCGTAATTACAACGGATTTAGATGGTCGTCAGGAAGTTGTTTGTAAGACAAATTTAGAATGTATAAGTGATGTTTTGGCAAGATTATTGGATATTAATTTTAAAAAGGTCCTTGATAGTGATAATCGTTTGTATATGTTAGGCGATTTAGAACAATTTGCGTGTGTATATGCATTGAAATTAATGACATACAAAATGGTAAAAGGACTTTATTTAGAGTTTCCAACTTTAGCTCAATATCAAGGTACAGCTTTAATTAGTGCAAATACAGTGATTGATAATCGTAATGAAGGTTATAACAATAAATATCATTTAATGTTAGTCAATGTCATCTATACTTCTTTGATTCATGCGACTGTTAAGTATGCAGGTTCAAGTATGGAAGCTGAGCATATGAAAGATGTATTTGAAACGGTTTTACCGGATGATAAAGGCTTGATTGAAACGTTGAACGATTTCTATGATGGAGCAATCAACGAGGCAGATTTAACGGATATTATTAAGAATATTCAAAGTGACGATACGACGAAAGCTTAAAAAATATTTTCATCGACTGATTTTGAAATTTTGGTCGAGTACAAATAACTCAAACATCTCTATGTTTAACGTGGAGGTGTTTTTTTATGAAACAAATTGTGAAATATATTGAAGATAATCATATTTCAGAAGAAGAAGTTGCTCAAGCAGCACATATGTCCTTGCGTAATTTTAGAAGACAAATCCATTCAAAAGATCGTATGCAGGCGCGTATTGTCTTGCTTCTAGCGGATAAAAAAAACCAGTCGATTGATTCTATTTTCTTTGACAAAATGTATAATCAACCAATCAATTTAGAGGGTTTAACAATCAATCAAATTCAAGATATTATAAAATTGGTTCATCCTGAACTGTTTACGGATATAAAGAGAAGTAAAAAAATTAAAGATTTTGATTATAATTTACAAACGGATATGGGAGATCGTATGCGATTTGTACGAGAAGTGATTTTTTCTTTATCACAAACCAAATTTGGTGAGTATATGGATGTGACAAGAAATACATCGAAATATTGGGATGAGGGACAGATCAATGTGGACAAAATATTAAAAATATCCATTCAAACAAATGTGAGCATGGATTTTATAATACGTGATAATTATCCTCTTACACTACAGACGCAAGGCATGAGTGAAGCTTTATATTTAGCAGTTATGACTAGTTGTGTGTTGTATCGTTTGCGTAATGCAGAAAGTGTTAAATAATATTAACTTAGGAGCAAGAAAATTGCTCTTTTTTGTACGACAGGCAGTCGTGCTTATAGTTGATAATCTAAATCAATGATTAT
>URHY01000064.1 GCA_900547815.1 uncultured Solobacterium sp. | reverse complement strand
TACCACTGGTGTAAATTTTCTCTTTTTGACTAGTCCTATTTATATGCTAACATCAGGTGGCTAACAAATCCAACAAAGCCTAGTATAACAGTGTGTTATGTGTTTTTTCAACTACAACTTCAGCTTCCTGCTTAGTTTGGAATAACTTGGATTCTCTGACTCTGGTTCCTGCTGGAGTTTCATTGTCATTGAACTTTATGGTGCAGAAACCTGAACCGTTTCGAATAACCGTGGCTTCTCGAATATGATATCAGTTAGCTATGAAATAGACGATATCACCAAGATTGAATTTATTCATAGGCGTCCTCCTGATCCACATCAACTTCTACTGTTTCATCATATTGACTTTCTTCATACTTTTTGCAAGACTTGTTCATCTTATATAGAATATATTCTTTACGTTCATTCAAATCCAGATTGCATCCAAGCTCATACGCAATATCATCAATTGATTTGTCTTTATCACGCTTACTGATGCGATTCTTATCTTTCATGATTTCATCAATAACATCAGCATTCTTGATTTTAGTCTTTAAAACAACCTTTTCATCCAGTGAATACCAGTAATCACGCTGTAAATAATAGTAATCATGGAAAACAGGGGATGTTCTAAGAAGATTATCAAGCTGAATCTGCTCATCATGTGTCAGCTGAGTTCTTGGGGTTCTGAAAAGATGCTCTTCGGTTTCTATAGATGATTCATCATCCGAATTTCTTTGCTCTCTGTACGCATTGAAACAGCCTGTAGTAATCATTGACTGTAAGGAACGGAAATCATACTGCATATTATCTTGACCAAATACGCGAGCTAATACATCCACGTATTTAAAATCCGCAGGTACAGTTACCTTACGAATTGCAGGATTGTTCCGTTTCAGAGCAAGAACGTAATTTAAAGCCAGTTTAGGTGAATTGAAGTAGTTAAGAAGGTCTGAATCATACATCGTATCAATAACCAGATAAAAATTCTTGTTATTGTGTCTAGACTTGGCAATTACTAAGGAGCGTTCACCCATGTGCATATCCGTATTTCTGTCACGATAAGCCTGACGAATGTAATACAGCCTTCTAGGTTTGACTCCCGTCATTTCACTGGTTACATCAACTCCATATTTGAAAACCAGATACTCAATCCAGTCAAGGAATCTATTTGTTGTTCTATGGTTTCCAGACCAGCTTTCTTCATTCTCGTCTGGAACAAAGTCTCTTGTAAGACATGCAGGCTTGCTATTTACAACATTATTACACTTAGGGCAGAAGGCACGTCTTGTTGTTAAGTGGATAAATACTCGATAACCATCAATGTTCAAATCCTCATAAACAGTTTCAACAAAGCCATGAGCTATATATTTGCCTGTACATCCATCAGAATCACAGTCTTTTCCAGTAGAGTCCAGAAGATTTTTAGCCTGTACGTGAATAATATTATGTTTTTTGTCTACTTTGGCACTAAGAAACTCAATATCGGCCAAAGCTTTAATCTTGATCTGCATATTTGTTCCTTCATCTTCCTATTTACAACTATATGATAACAGTTTTCAGAAGCCTTGTACATACAAAAACACTGATTTTTGCAATACGGTTAATTTCTTATTCTTGATTTATTATGAAGATGTGATCAGGGATGAGAAAGTCTCTGAGAAGTAACAAAGGAGGAATAAGATATGTTACCTGTAGAATTTTTACCCGATGTTGATGAACTTCCTGTTAGCTGGATGAATCGACTAGCTCTTGCAAATGGCTTTATAGACGTCAATGATATGCTTAGAAGTTACCGTATTATTGATGGAAAGAAAGTCGTTCGTCATCTTGATTATTTCCCGAAAGTGCTTGGATTGATTTCAGACAATACTTGGTCAAAAAGTATACTTTCAATCTACAAGCAGGATGTTAAAGACCAGTACGACATCATTCCATACCACAATGATGAACATCTATGTGTATGTCCAGAATGTATGAAAGAAGATATGACTCGATTTGGACACATTGTCTATCACTTTCAGCACCAGTATCCAGGTTCTTTTACATGCTGGAAGCACAAATGTATTTTGGAATATGTACAGCCTGACCAGCGTTTTATTCAGGATATGAACCGAATGGAATTCATCCCAATCAAAGGCTCATATGACAGAGATACTGAATTCAAGATGTTTTCAACTTGCTATTCAAAGGGTTCTATCTTCTACAAAATCGTAAGATACCAGCTTGAAGTACTTATGCGCGACAAGCATCTGACAGACAACGAAGTAGTTGAAGCCTTTAGATGTAAAGGAGATGAAGAAGAACTGCCAATGAAGGTGGTACAGATGATTCACACCAAAAGTGTAGACTACTTTACCTTTAGAGAACAGCGTGTACTTCTTCAGCTTTTATTCGATGATTATCCACGTTATGTTTCGTTCTTTTCCAAGATTGATCCAGTACATATGATTGGTTATCGACGTAGAAAAGTTTCAAATGGAATGTTTTTGATGACTGTTCGCAATGAACAACGTCGTAGAGCAAGACGTTATAGAAAGAACACTAGAAAGAGAATCCGCCGTGCTGTCAATAAAAAACGACACCAAAATAAACGAGGGTAGGGGTAAAGGCTTTGGAGCCTCCTATCTTCCGTGGATCCAGACAAGAGAAATCAGTAGTATTGGGACTTGCTCTAACCCAAAGGATTGGAAAACAGGACGCACTGTTGAGCTTCTATCACAGGGAGAAGCCTATTACTGGCATATCCTGAGATGGAATGATGAAATCGAGGATATTCGTGAACAGTATCCTTTAGACCTTGAAACGACATTGGAAATCTGTGACGACTATAACGTGAAACATCCACGAAACCGTCATACGTATATGACATCCGATTTCTACGTTACATACAAGGATGGCAAAGAAAAAGTGTTCAGTGTGAAACCATCAAGAAATGTGTTGAAAAAAAAGCGTGCCAAGGAAAAGCTCGCTGTCGAAAAGGTCTACTGGGAAAAATTCAGACATGTACCGTTTGAAATCGTCTACAAGGATGAAATGAATATTGTTTTAGCAGAGAATATACGTATGGTATGTATGTTCTACGATTTATCCAGTGTATTTGATGAAATGTCCATGCTGAAACATTATATTGCAACAAAAAAAATCCAAGTTGATATGGAATCAGAACCGCTTGATTTCCAGTATTTGCTTGAGATTTACAGGGATGTATTACCCGAAGTGAAAGGAGGCAGCTTAGTATGCTCACAACATTAAACCTGAAAGTAGGTTCCATTCTTCATGATATGGAACAAAACATTGATCATAGAGTAATCTACATGAATAAAGATTACTTAGTAACGATTCTCATCAATGATTCCAAAGGAAAAATCGAACTTAACGAATGGCATCTTGAAACAATCCAATATTTCATTGCTAAGAAAGAAATTGCAATTCGTGAATCTAAACATGACAAAGTGTTTGACTTTGATGTTTTATCGGAAAAATCAAAAGAAACCTATCTACGTAACAAAGATATTGTTGAAACAGTCGGAAATATCTACGGACCGTGCTACTTTTACTTAGAAACCAAGAAGCCTAAACCATGTCTTAATGAGTTAAGCAATAAATACGGTATTTCACCAAAAAGCGTTTTTCTTATTGTTAAAAGATACTTGATGAGTGGTTTAGACCCATTCTCCTTATTATCTCAAACAGGAAAGAAGAGCAAAAGTGGTCTACATTATTCCACAAAAACAGGTCGTCCGCCTATGTTTGAACAGGGTATTCCCTTAACAGATGAACTGCGTGAAATCTTTGATGACTGCTGTAAACACTATTTATCTGGCAGAGAAAAGTCTTATACAACGACTTATGATTGGATGCTTACAAAGTATTTCACAGCTCGTGTAGAAACACAGACTAGTGATGGTGTCGTAGTTCAGAACAGACTGCTTCCAATTGATCAGCGTCCAACAAAAAGCCAAATGGAAAACTATATTGTTACTCATACATCAGCTAAAGCACGCCGTGTATGCAAAACATCCAAACGTGAATACAGAAACGATGAGCGTATGCTTGTTTCAGACAATCTTCTTAATGTGCATGGTCCTGGAGATTTGTTCGAAATGGATGAAGTTGAAATGGATGTATCCATTGTCAGTGAAGTTGATCCAACAAAGGTAATCGGACGTCCAATCGTGCATGCAATGGTTGATGTCTATTCACGAATGATTACGGCAGTATCTGTTTCTTTGGAGAATAACTCAGTACTTGGCTTCACAAACTGTCTTTTGAACCTTGGTGAAGACAATAAACAGCTTTGCAGGCGTTACGGCTTGGAGCTAAAAGATGGCTTGTGGGACATCAATGTTTTGCCAAACCGACTTCGCAGTGACCGTGGTTCTGAATATCGTTCCAAAGAGGTCAAACGTATCTGCAACGAGTTGAACATTACTCTTGAGTTAGTGCCACCAGCTATGGGGTCACTGAAAGGACAGGTAGAACAGCTCTTCCACCAGTATCATTCAGTGCAGAATGATTTACTTGAAGGAAAAGGCTTGATTACCAAACGATATGACTCAAACCACCATAGGCATGCGGTCCTTACATTGGATGATATCTGGGTATTCGTAATCAATCAGACAATTGCTCACAACATGATGACAATGAGCCAGTATCCAATGACAAAGGATATGTTAGAGAAGTCAGTACATCCCATTCCGTTAGAGTTATGGGACTACGGTTGCACTAAATATGGTGCTCCAAGACCAATTGTCAACCTTGACCAGTTTGAGTATTCAATTCGTAAAGAAGTACGTGCTCGTATAACCCGTAAAGGTATTGAATGGAATGGTTTGTATTACATTGCAAATGATCCTTGGCTTGCAGAACAAATCACCAAGACTAGAAGAAGTTCGGTGCCTTTGAAATGTCGTCTTGATGAAAGAAATATAGGCTCTTTATGGTACATTGCAGACAATCGCCTTGTAAAAGCAACCTTGAATGAGAATCGAGCAGGAAACTATGAGTTCAACGGTATGTCACTTCGCAACTACGAAGAATACAAGACCAAGAAAAAAGAGCTTGTAATGGAGAAAGCTCAGGAAGACCAAGAGATTCGCTGTGCAAGACGTATGGGAATGCAGGCAACCTTGGATGATGCTGTTAGAGTTGCAAATCATACGGCACCAAATGATGATAAGACCAAAAATATCCGTCATAACCGTAAAGAAGAAAGCATCCTTGTATTAGAGGCAAACTCAATTGGAGCACGTTTGAACACAGATGATGCACCATCTCTGATTCCTTTGAAAAATGAGGAACCAGAACCTGAAGCCTTGTCAGAGCCTGAATCAAATGAAGAAACTGAAAGTATGACCTTTGAAGAAGCCCTTCAAAAGATTAAACAAAAAATGTAGGAGGTACAGTTATGAGAGAACTGAACTGGGTCTACTACTACTCAAATGTAGAGAAAGACCAAAATCAATATACCCATGAAGAATGTACTCGTGTAGGTCCTGTTGATGCTAAATATGTAAAATCATCCAATAGGGACTTCAACAATAACCCGTTCATTGAAGCACTTCCAAGACCAAGAGATGGAAACGTCCTTTTGAACGCATATACAGTACCTATTCCAAGTTTGGATGCTGACGATTTGAGCAAGATGTCTGTGAATGAGCAAAAAGCAACTGTAGTTAGCTTGAAAAATCTAAGACTGCCTTTATCGTTCCAAAAACAGCTTGAATTCATCAACTACGATGTAATCGTTAGCTCCTATATGCTTCGCAAATCCTATGTCTGGGACACAAATGCTATTGGCGAGTCAACTGACAAGAAACTCATCAAAATGAAGGGCAAAATCGAAGATAGTGCCCCATCTGAGTTTGCCTTGCTAGGCTATTCAGGATGCGGCAAATCATCTTCGTTGAAGCAGTTGTTCGATAACATCCCGCAGGTAATCATGCACCATCCAGATCCTGGAACTTCGATTCCACAGATTACATATCTGGTGGTAAGTTGTATGCCAAACAGCAACTTTTCAACCTTGTATAGACAGATTGGAGAAGCCATTGATAATGCTTTAGGAAACCCCGAACCTATCTATGAAGTCATGATTAACAAGAAGTGCAAAAGCCTTGCAGACAAGCAATTAAAAGTCTGCCAGCTTATCGAAATGTTCTCGATTGGAACCATCGTTATGGACGAAATCCAACTTATCGACTTCAACTCCAATAGAGAAAACAGCTATGAAGCTCTGTTAGGCATCGTCAACAAGACAAAGGTAGCCTTGAGCGTAGTTGGAACAGATGAAGCCTACAAGAAGCTGTTTACAATGCTTAGAAATGCACGTAGAGCAGGTGACTTCATTGACGCTTCTGCATATACGACTGACAAGGATTATTTCAACATGCTGGTGAATATGCTTTTGACTTGGCAATGGCTGGATACACCGATTCAATGGTCCAAGGAACTTTCAGACACTTTGTATGAGTGCTCAGGTGGTATCATTAACATGCTGATTTGGTTGTACAAATGGATCATGCTAGAATACATTGACAGCAAGTCCAAAGGGAAGATTGAGAACATCGACAAGAAGTTCATTGTGCGTGTTAACAACAAGCATTTCAAACAGTTGAAAGGTGCTATCGACATTGTTAATCAGGCAAGAACTGAAGAACTTGAAGATGAACGTATTCTTACGATTGCTGAGGATGAGAAGAACAAATATCAAATGCCTGAATCCAACATCAGCAATATGGTTTATGAGAGCAAGATGATGACAAAGGTCATCGACTTGGTCCGTGAAATCTATGTAGAGTTTGACTCTGACTCAATTGGCAAAGCAACTCGAATGGTTTTAGAAGAAGATGTCAATCATCGTCTGAAGCCACATGAAGTAGCTAAACAGGTGATCGCCATTCTAAATGAGGAGCCTGTAAAGCCAAAGAGAAAGGCTACAAGAAGAACTCCTGCATCGAAGAACATCTGTGATTACATTACAGATGATAACTAACAAAGAGACTTTGTGTTTCTTTGTTTTTTTATGCTCACCAAGGCATAAGAACCTTTTACTTTGGCATAGGTAATACACAATACTTTTCTATAAGAAACTTTTAGTTTGATTGCATAGAACTGTATTGCTTTTCTATAAGAACTAATGCTATATAAACTTATATAAGGCAAACTATGTCAAGTAAAATAAATTAACCTAAGTCTAATTATATAAGATATACTTTATAAGAAGACTTATATACTTATAAAAGACTAAACATTATCTTAGGTGATGCTTAGTTTACTTAAGTAAAAACACGAAAGTTTCTTATAAGTGATGCTTAGTTTTACTTAGGTGATGCTTAGTTTCTCTGTTTCATGTAAACGTAACGCTTAGTTTCACGAATACAATAACACTTCGCATAATCTATCTTATGTAATTTTAGTAGAATCAAAATAAAAGCAGATCTTTAATAAAATTAAAAAGAATCTGCTTTTTTTATACGCATAATATAATGGATATGTCTTAGTAAGATTCATTTATTAGAATAATAGACTATTTTGTAAAGTATTGATTCAATTAATCTATATTATGATAAATGAATCTATGCATTAAAAATCTTTTCATGGTATAAAAACATTAATATAGATTTATAGCTTATCTAAGAGATTCTCTGATTTGAATCAAGACGTAGAGTTTGTCCATCTTTTTTTATTTCACGGTAAATCAGAGAGTCCATCAATCTCTAGTTCTTACATAATATAGAGATCCTAGCATCACTTCAATAATGATATATGGGATTGTCATTAAATATGCTGAATATGGATGTAGATCTGATGCAGCATACTGTATATCTTCAATTTGAAGTTTACCTGACTGGATTTCTTCAATCTTAGTTTTATACATATGAACACGATACGGACAAACAATAGCTAATATAATCATAATTGTTAATAGAATGCGTCCTGGCTTTTTAAAAATGTCCATACTTTTCAACTCCTAAATATTTGTATTAGTATATCACAGCTCATTATGTGAAGCACTTCACAAATACTCTTTTAAATCATTTAAACAGTTTAGTGCATCTTTTCTTCCAATATCATAAATTTCTTGTAGATGATTTGGATCCTTTTCAATCATTGCACACGCAATTGGCTTAGATGGTCGAATCACGAAAATGCGCCCTTCCCTTTCTAATTGTTCAATTCGATCTAGTGTTTCATTATATACAATATGCCGATTTTCTAACGCTTTCTGTAATTTAGGATATTCTTTGAAAGCTTTCTTTAAAAGATTAATATATTTCATTGGCTTTTTTCGATATGATTTATCTCTTGTTAGTACTACAACTGTTTTACAAGATCTTTCTAACATCCAATCAACTGGAATCGAATCGCTCACACCACCATCTAATAATTCATAACCATCTAGTTTCACTGGTTTAGAAACAATCGGAATCGATGAAGATGCACGAATCCATTCAATATCTATGGCATCTCCATTTTCAATTTCATGATAAATAGGTTTTCCAGTATGAATATCTGTACATACTAAAGTAAATCGTAATGGATTTTCTTTAAATGTCTTTGTATCAAATGGATCTAGAATCGTTGGTACAATCCCATATGCGAATTCTTTGTTGTATAAATCTCCAGTTTTTATAAAACTCTTTAATCCAGAATATCTAGGATCTCTACAAAAACGTTTATTGTAACGTAATGCACGTCCTATTTGTCTAGACTTAATATTACATCCAAATGCTGCACCCGCACTCACACCAACAACTTGATCAAAATCAATGTGATTTTCCATAAACACATCAATAACACCACATGTATACATTCCTCGAAAGCCTCCGCCTTCAAGAACTAATCCTTTGTTTTTTTTCATAATTATCACCGCAAAAATTATACAACAATGTGAACTAAAAAGAAAAGGACTTATTCAAGTCCTATCTTAAATGAATTTGATTTTCCAAAAGCCTTTGAATTCATATGCACAGTAAATGGTTTGGTACTTTTATCAGTATAATCCGGCGCCGCATTTTCAAAATGAAATTCAATTTCTGCATTAATTGTTTGTTTTTTACCCAAAAAATAAAGAATATAACCAGTTATATTTGTTGCTTTAAAATGCTGTGTTTTAGGAGCCATACCATTGGTCGTAAAATCATGATTTTGAATTTCTTCCATACTACTAAATTCACCCTTATTCGCTAGATCAATACCATCAAGTGTTGCACTAGGCGTTAAATATGGAACAATGATACGTTTATCTGTTTTATTTTCATAACAGATTTTAATATTTTTTAATACTGTTTCATTATTCTCATAAACATATTTTGCCTTTGAAGCATCTACACGAATTTTTAAAGTATCATCCTCAAAAAATGTATATTTTAAAGACTTAGAATTTTTAACATTCTTATCGCTTGCTTCACGAATTTTAAAAGCTTTAAAAGGTAAGAATTGCTTTTTATTATTGAAAGATAATCCAAGATTCTTTTGATTATTATTTGGGAATCCGATATAACCGTAAATATACGTATTCTGGCCTTTATTAATCACATAAGAAGGTGTGGATTGATATTTATCGATAACACTGATTTCTTTTTCATTATCATCCGTTACTGTATAATAAAGATTTTTTGTATCATAAGGCTTTTTTCCTTTGTTTTCAATACTTGCCAAATAATAGTAGTATGTAGAGTTATCTGAATCATTTGTGATTGTTAAAACATCTAATAATTTACAAGATACATTCTTCTTTAAAAGAACATTATTTTCTGGTTTAGAACAACCAAATAACGATAAAGATAAAACACATACACATATCATACTAATGATTTTTTTCATGATTTTCTCCTATGGATTGCAATTTTGACAAGGAGAATACCCCTTGTTTATCAATACATCTCTTGATTCATTTGTTTCAATTTTGTTTGCATCCTTCATTAATTTAACACTTGAACACGTTGGCTTATGAAACTTATGCGTATTTACATTTAATACGTACGTCATATTTTCTTCATCAGCCTTATATTCTTTTATAATATTTTCATTTGAACGACTCGAATCGCCCGTTTTATAATCAATTTCTATACCCGGTTGTACGTTATAACAAAATACGTTAAACGAAACACCTTGACCTTTATCTTCAATAGAATACGCTTCAATCTGAACGCCATCCGCAATTAAATTGTCTCCATCATATATTGGTGTTACACGATACAAAACATGATGATTTGTCTTTTTAATATAATTTGTAACCTCATTTTCAAAAGGTAACATTCCCTCAACATTTAAATAACGAGTTCCAGTTATCAAATTCTTACGGTTTGCATTTTCGCCCGTTAACTGATAACCAATCAAATGACAACGATTATATAAGTATTTACCATCAATTCCCTTATATCGAACCGTATGCCATCCAGTAGGTTTTACCATTCCAATACTACCACGTTTTGTCGTCGGCATTAAATCTTTTGAAACATTCGCAAATGCTACTTGCGGACGATTGAGTGAATCCAGATTTGAATAGGATTCAAAACTCTTTTTATTCATATCTTTTGAATTGAATTGAGGCTCATTATCATGAATCTCAATATAAGGATTTCCATTGTATTCTGGAATATCATCAATTTCATAAGCTGAAATTGGCGTTATAAGAGTTGCAAAAATTAAGACAATGGATAAAATAATTTTTCTCATAAATTTTCCTCACATAATCGACATGTATAATGTCAATATAACTTATATACTAAAACCATGAAAGGAGTGAGTGATAAAAAACATAGTACGCATTTATCGTTCGAGTCAAAAAATATAATAAACCCCTTATGTACTATGTTTTTAGATGTCAAACGACATCTTTTTTTATAATTCTAATTTTTTAAATACAGCCTCACGCGCCATTTTTTCAAATTTATCTTCTAACGGTTTTAAATCACTATATTTAAAATCAGGATTTCTTTTTTGAAGAGCTTTTGAAATCACAAAATCTGCAACCTCAGGATTTTTAGGTAATAAAGGACCATGTAAATATGTACCTAAAATCTTTCCATCATAGAAGCCTTCATAACCAGCACCAAAACTATTTCCATATCCCTTACAAACTTTCCCTAAAGGATGCGTTACATTCAATGTTTGACCACCATGATTTTCAAAACCAACAATACGCGTTTTTAAACCATCTAAATTAGCATCAATCACAATATTTCCAATACAACGACTTCCAGCTTTACCTGTATCCGTATAGTAATCATAGAACTGTAAACCAGAAATTTTTTCATTATTAGCTGCAATATAATATTGACCAAACAATTGATAGCCCCCACAAATCAAAAGAACAAACGTCTTTTCATCCATAGCCTTTTTTATATTTTCCTTACGCGATAATAAATCAGGAATCAAACTAATTTGTTCCTTATCCGCACCACCACCTAAGAAAATTAAATCATATTTACTTAAATCTTTTTCTTCACCGATATCACAAGTATCCAGCTCAAAAGGAATATTACGATCTAAACAACGCTTTTTTAGAACCATCATATTTCCTTTATCCCCATAAAGATCCATGATATCATGATACATCCAAACTACTTTCATAGACCCATCTCCTTCTTGATCGCATTACGCGTAGGAAGTAATGCTGTATATGTCGCAATCGCATAAGTTTTGCGCTTTGTAGCTAATGCAGCTTTCACGGCAATATCCAAAGTATCTACGACACTTAGAGGACCTTTATAACCACCATAATAAATTCTTAAAGCCATATCATTTGCACGTAGACCCGTACAAATAATTTCTTTTGTGCTATCCTTCATGATTTTTTCAAAGAAAGTATCATAAATCCAACTGACATCTGTACCATCTTGCTCACGATCATTTAATACAATCACAATTGTCTTATCTGATTCATCTTTTTCAATGACCTTCATCACTTCATTTGCTCCCGTAGGATTTTTAACCAAGTTTAAAATACAAGTTTGATCATTAACTTTAAATGTTTCATTTCTTCCTGCTGGTTGAGGCGCATGACTAAATACAGATTTAACACAATTGCTAGAAATGTCATAGTTTTTTGCGACATCTAGAACAACAGCACAATTATACATCGAATACATTCCTTCATACGGAGATTTATAATTGATTCCACCACTTGAGAATGTTTCTTTATCCAAATCAATATCTCTTAAACAAACATCCATTTCCGGTGTTTTAAAATCGCATTTTGTACAATGAAATTTACCGATATGTGAATATTGATAATAACTATATTCAAGTCTAGCACCACATTTAGGACAGAACTTTCCTTCGCTTGCTTCTTTTGTAGTTTTTACTGAATATTTATTTTCATCTATACCAAAATAAGAAATAGATGCATTCTTCGCAACTAATTTTAAACGAACAACATTTGGATCATTCCCATTTAAAATTAAACGCCCCCTATATTCAGGTAATACCTTTTCAATTGAATCAATCAATTGCTCCATTTCACGAGCACGATCCAATTGATCACGGAAAAAGTTATTGACCACAAAATCTGTAACAGGAATAAAAGGAAGAATGTGTCTAACATTTAATTCATCACACTCTAAGACAACTGCATTGGCTTTGACTTCACCATTCAATTTACAATTTGTAAGCAAAGTAGTGACAATACCAGCCTTTAAATTGTCTCCCTTACGATTTGAAATAACGTTATATCCCGCATTTTGAAATAAGTCCGTAATCATATTTGCGGTACTCGTTTTACCATTGGTACCCGTAACTAAAATGACAGGCCCATTAAATTTTAACTTTGTTAATATATTTTTATCGACTTTACAACCAATCGAACCAGGCA
>URHY01000063.1 GCA_900547815.1 uncultured Solobacterium sp. | reverse complement strand
TGATATACAATATTGATAATTACGCTTTTTATTGTGACTAATTCTAATTTATCTAGCTAAATAATATCATACACCTTAGTTTTTAAACTTTTGCTATATTAACCAATTTAGCTAGAATTACAATTATCTTATTGTTATTTCTTGTATCACAAGTAACCAATGTCATTAATCGATCTTCTTTATTTACTGAAACACCAGTTTTATATAATCCTCTATTAATGGAATCTGATATAAAGGCATTAATCTGCTTATCAAGTTATATGCAGTAACTACATAGACAAAAATTGCTACAACTGCAAATATCATAGCATCTTTCTTTGCACCATTATCATAACAATCCCTTGCATTCGTCAAAAAGGTTAATCCCATAAAAACAAACATAATTGGCAGTGCTATATCAGTAGACACTATGTTCATCAGTCCAAGAGAACCGAATATAATGGTTAAAACACTAAATATTGCTTTCTTGGTACGCATAAGTACTTCTCCTTTCAATTTCTGTTTCTTTTTTAGATACACTCATTTATTCGAGATTTTTTATAACTAAGTTGTAATTGCTATCATAATGCAGTCCAAGTTCTCTACACATTCTATCGTTTACCTTATCTAAGGCTTTTTTGTATTCTGCGTACTGTGGAGATAGCACCATCAAATTAGGAATGAATATGTCGTTATATCCTTTATCTTGGAACTCTTTCTGCATTTTTCTCTGGGCAATAAATGACGGATGATATTTCATAATGCCAGTTTTCATTTTAGCACCTTTCTTTACCATTTCTTTTAATTTTTCATATTCGCTTTCACTCATATCACGATAATAAGCTATCATCTCATCTGCAGTTCTTGTTTCCGGTGCAATCCCACCTGCTATTTTTACACCTATCCCCATAATAAAAGGAACTTTCAATGTCGTTTCATCACAATACTCTAATATGTTCCGTAAGGCTTGCTTCTGCTCCAGAGTCTTTAATCTCACATTCAGAAATGGTTTGAAGTGACTTTTTAAGTAATCTCCCCATTCTTTCCCCGGTAATAAAGACTCAATCGCATTTTCGACAGTTTGGTAATCAAGTATCTCATTTGCCTTGTCTGCATTACCATCATCTATAAATTGCTTCAACGCTTCAAGTTCTGAGTCCTGTAAAATTTTTTCCTGTAATTTTTCCTGATAAATACGTAAAAGAATACTTTTATCATCTTTTTTCAAAAGGGTTTGTATATCTTTAATACCAATCCCAAGCTTTCTATATACCGAAATTTTTTTTAAAGTTTTAACGTCTTGCATGGAGTAGTTTCGATAGCCGTTGCTATCTTTATCTACTGACAACAATCCTTTTTCTTCATAGTATTTAACTGCACGCTTTGTCATTCCGACTTCCTTAATAATTTCATTTAATAACATCGGACACACCTCCTTGTGATGATAGTATAAGGGTGTACGTTACGTACAAGTCAATATATTTTTGAAGTTTTCATTTCAATCATACAAATTCGATTTATTGATTTGTTTTAACACAAAATATAAGTGGTTTGTAGAGAGGAAATATATCGTGTTTAATTTTCATACAAAAAATTTGTAACACCCTCATATTACCAATAAAAACTTGTAAAACATATATCGCTTTATAACCGTTTTCATGAAACTAACAGCTTCTTTTAAGAAAAAGATTTGTTCAAACTTCATGAAACTAAGAATTACGTTTGCTTATTCGTGCTCAATAAAGCACAAAAAACAAAGAAACATTAAGTCTCTTTGTTCTTAGGGGTTCGAGATGTAATCACAGATGTTCTTAGATGTAGGTGCTTTCGATGAAGGTCTTCTCTTTTTACAACTTGGACAAACCATCCTCACGGAAACCTCCAAAACACTCCCCATAGTTAAATAGAAGGCATAAAAAAAGCGGGCAAATTGATGAGGTTTACCCGCTACTAGTTTTGTCTATACATCAAAAAATTTCTTTGCGTTATTATAGAAAATATCTTCTAAACCCTGTTCATCAACGCCACACATTAATACTTTTTGCATCTCAACTGTAGGATGATGGAAAGGACCATCCGTTCCAAACATTATACGATCATGTCCAACCGTATCATACGCTTCTTTAATTTTTGTATGCATAGGCATACCCGACATTTCCAAGTAAATATTTGGATATCGTCGAGCCATTTTTAATGCTGCATCAATATAAACTCCATGACCATGTCCCATATGAATCATTAGTATTTTACAATTTGGATGTCTTTCGGCAAGTAATCCAATTTGCCAAGGAAGCGAATATGGAGGATGCCCCGAATGAATACAAACAGGAATCCCATATTCTTCGGCCTTATCTAATATAGGATCCACAATTTCACTATCCGCACAATACGCATGACGTAATGGCTGTAGCTTAATGGCTTTAAAACCAAGTTTTACATATCGATCAATTAAATCTAAACAATTTGGTTCTAAAGGATTCACATAGACACACCCTTCAATACGTCCTGGATATTTCTGCATAGCCTTATATGCTTCTTCATTATCCAAAACACAAATCATTGTCGTTTCAATTTCATATGTATCCATCAATGAAATCAATTCATCGGCATCCATTTTTACATTGGCCCATCCACCGATGTAGCCTAAATGTGCATGTGCATCGATTTTTTTCATGCGGCAACTCCTTGTAAAGATAGCACTTTAGATTTTGCCAAAACATTCGCAACGATCGCATAAATAATTAGACCCATAATCGTTTGTGCTAAAAGTCTAGGTACAGACGCAAAGGCGACTGCTGCTGTAAATAAAGGAATCTTAAATAGTGTATATGCGAAACATTGAAACAAACCACCAAGGCTAGCTCCAACAATCCAATCTAGTTTTTCGTTGCTTCCCTTTTCAAGTACAACACCCATGATATATCCCATGATGAATTTAAAGATAAATGTTGGAAGTACCCATATCATGGCTCCTGTTAATAAATCACTTAGAGCAGCACCTAATCCTGCAGCTAAAGCTCCGTCTTTTTTACCTAAAACTAGCACCGCAAGAAATGCCATACAATCTCCCATATGTGTATATCCTCCAGTTGCTGGATTTGGAAGCTTAATTGTAAATGTACATACAAAGATCAATGCGATCATTAAAGCAGTTTTTGCGATTCTTTTTGTCATTTCATTTGTCATAATCATTTCTCCTTTAAAAAACTTGTCCCTATATTAACATTTTACTGTATTCTTTAAAATGTACAGTTTTAACTTAGTTTTAAAGGACAGTGAATTTAAGAAACATTTAAGGAATACATGCTTTCATAAACACATGAAAAAATTATTCATAACACTTCTACTTACATAACGATATTACCGTTTCTGCCAAAAGCACAAAACAAACCATTATGATCGATGCCGTTCATGGAGGATATGATGTAGGAGCTGAAAGCAACTATGGCGATTATGAAAAAGATATCAATTTAGATATCGCATTACTTGTTGGAAAACAACTGAAATCATACGGCTATAAAGTTGTATATACACGTACAAGTGACTCTGTTTCATGGTCAAATGATAATAAAGAAAATTTACAAACGCGTTGTGATTTAGCCAAAGAAAAAGAATGCCGATCTCTTTGTATCCATACATGTAAACTCAAGTGAATATGAAGCCAATGGATATGAAATCTATTGTGATTTCAACAATAAGAATACGGTGAAATTGTCCAACTCCATTCTTAAACAACTCGATAAACTCGATTATTCAATCAATCGAGGACTATTGGACACAAACGAAACACCATTGTATGTCATTGCCAAGGGCATCAAAAAAAGTCTGAACTAAATCAGACTTTTACTTTGCGAACTGAGCATTATACAATCTAGCATAAACTCCATTCATATTCAATAATTCTTCATGACTACCTTGTTCAACGATATCTCCATGTTCAAGCACAAGAATCTTATCCGCATTGATAATTGTAGATAAACGGTGTGCAATCACAAAACAAGTACGATTTTCCATAACTCGATCCATGGCACCTTGAAGACGTCTTTCAAGTCTTGTATCTACACTACTCGTAGCTTCATCTAAAATCAAGACTTCCGGATTCTTTAATAGAGCACGTGCAATCGTCAATAATTGTTTTTCGCCTTGACTCACATTACTTCCCTCTTCATTGATCAAAGTATCATAGCCATCGGTTAAAGTACGTATAAAGTGGTGAACATTAGCTTGTTTTGCGGCTTCTACAATCTCATTCTTTAACGCCTTTTCATTTCCATACGCAATATTTTGTTCAATACTACCCTCAAACAACCACGTATCTTGTAGTACTAACGCAAAAAGTTTTCTTAAATCATGATATGACAATTCTCGAATATCGATTCCATTAATTTTAATACTACCACCCTTTACGTCATAGAAACGTAGTAATAAGTTTGTCAATGTTGTCTTACCTGCTCCTGTAGGACCTACAATAGCGATGGTTTGACCTTGATGTACATCAATATTAACATCCTTCATTAATAGATTATCATCATATCCAAATTGTACATGATCAAATTCAATAGTGCGAACTTCATCAATTTGACATTTGGATATAACATCCTCTTCAATGGGTTGATTTAAGAAAGTAAATAAACGTGACATGGCACTAAAGGCAGATTGTACTGCACTTGATAATTGAGATATTTGAGAAATCGGATCGTTGATTTGCCAAATATAACGAATAAAGGCTTGTAGTTGCCCTAATGCGATAGTTCCATTTAACACTTGAAGACATCCAACAAGACTTGCACAACCAATACTTAAATAGGTAATCAAAGAACATAATGGATTGATTAAACTTGATACAAATTGTGCCTTAAAACTAGATACACGCATTCTTTCATTATCTTTTTGAAATCTTTCTAAAGCATGTTCTTGTTGATTATAAGAAAGTATTTCACTATATCCATCATACAATTCATTGATTGTACCATTTAAATCAGCCAATGTATTTTGTTGATCATCAAATAGAGGCTGTGATTTTTTCACTACAAATTTTGATAAAAGCGCAATAACAGGTAATGCCACTAGAATAATACACGTCATAAGTACATTGATTCTAAACATCATAAATAATACAAAAGTGAATGTACATATAGCCGAAATCACTCGTGATAAAGTTTGCTGCAAAGCATTCGATAATGTATCCACATCATTTGTGATACGCGATAAAAGTTCACCTGTTTTTTCTTGATCAAAATAAGATACAGGTAAATGATGAATCTTATCTTCAATCGCATTACGTACATCAAACATCGTCTTCTGAATCGCATCCGTCATAAAGATAGCCATTAAAAATTGGGATATCGTCTTTACAATGTAGATTGTAAATAAGATACATAAAATATGTACCACTTTATCTATCTGAATTGGCTGATGCGATGAAATATCTTGAGCTAATTGGGTAGTGATCATACCTTCAACAGTAGGATTTAATGCGAATGTTACCTGAGCTGTGATGACCATTAAAATTCCAAACAACAATTTAAAGCGATATGGCTTTATAAACACAAACAGATGGGATAAGCACTCACTAAACTTCATTTTCTTAGCTTCTTTCATAATCATCCAACTCCTTTTGTGTCAATTGCGAATGAGCAATTTCTTGATACACACTACAATTCTTTAAAAGTTCTAAATGCGTACCTAATCCAATAATTTGTCCTTCATCTAAGACAATGATCATATCCGAATCCATGATTGTAGAAATTCTTTGGGCAACCACAAAAAAGATTGCATCCTTGACTTCAGGTTTTAAGGCTTTTCTTAATGTGGCATCCGTTTTAAAATCTAAAGCACTAAAACTATCATCATAAATATAAAGGGATGGCTTTTTTAAGATGACACGAGCAATCGAAAGCCTTTGTTTCTGTCCACCAGAAATATTCGTTCCATCCTCTGCAATTTCATCTTCATACCCGTGTTCTCTTGTCGAAATAAAATCACTTGCCTGTGCGACACTAGCCGCGTGATGCATTTCTTCATCACTTGCCTCAGGTTTTCCAAAACAAATATTCGATTTAATACTTCCCTTAAACATATGTGCCTTTTGTGCAACATAACCAATTTGAGCACGCAAACTCTCTAAATCATACTTACGAATATCGATTCCATTGATTTCAATTGATCCACGACTTACATCATAGAAACGATTCATCAATTTAACTAACGTACTCTTACCAGAACCTGTACTTCCAATCACCGCAATTTTTTGTCCTTTATGACATGAAAAGTCAATATTCTTTAAAACGGCTTCTTCACCATTTGGATAAGAAAAACTAACATCTTTAAAACTTAACGTTTCAATTGAATTCAATAAAATACAATCTTTATCATTGACAATACTTGGTTTTGTATCCAACACTTCCATGATACGCTTAGCCGATACATTGGCTCTAGGATACATCATAAATACCATACAGAATATCAATACAGACATCATAACGTGGAATAAATATTCAACAAAGGCAACTACATTTCCTAAAGTGATGGCATTTGTGTTTAATAAAGTGCAACTTAAATAATATACAATGACTGTAGCAATATTCATCAAAAAGAAAAAAGATGGTTCTGTACAAGACATCAATTTAAATAACTTTGCACTTTGATCTCGATAGAAATCATTTTCATTAGAGAAACGTTTCTTTTCATAATCCTCTTTATTAAAAGAACGAATTACTCGAATACCTGTGATATTTTCACGCAAAATTTGATTAATGTGGTCAATCGACTTTTGTTGATTCTCACTCAATGGCTCACTCACTTTGGCAACAATGATCACGCCCAAAATAACAACTGGAATTGTAGCTAAAACGACATAAGAAAGTTGTAAAGATATTTTTAAAATCAACATGACGGAAACACACATCATAACCGGTGTTAATAATGCGGATTTTAAGATGACATTTAAAAATAACATAATTTGATAGGCATCGTTATTGGTACGTGTAATCATACTGGACACACCAAACTTTTCCATTTCAGCTGCAGAAAAAGATTGCGAATGCTTAAAAACATCATTACGAATATCACGCGTAATATTTGTGGATATTTTTGAGCAGCAATATCCAAGTAGTACGACTCCACTTACTCCAATCACACTAATGAAAGCCATAATTCCAAAACGACTATATAAATAAGATGTATCATGTGTTTCAATACCATGATCAATCATATCTGAAATGATGGTTGGAATTCCTAGTTCTACAAGCGCAAACCCGAATACACTTATAAAATCCAACAAAAACCATTTCTTATATTTCATTAAATATTTCCATATAAGCTTCATATATTCCCCCTACAAAATAAAAGTGGGTTCAATAGAACCCCGAATCTAATTATTCACCCAATTTAGTTTTAACTGTTTCTAAAACTTCATCAGCAGTGTCTTTATTTAAGCATTCTTGAGCTAATCCTTGCATTTCTTCATAGCTTAAAGATTTAACAACCTTACGAGCCTTTAAGATTTGAGTAGCACTCATTGAGAATTCATCAAGACCTAAACCTAAAAGAATAGGAACTGCATGTGGTTCACCAGCCATGGCTCCACACATACCAACCCATTTACCGTGTTCGTGAGCACCTTTAATTGTATTAGCAACTAAACGTAATACACTTGGGTTGTATGGTTGATACAAGTAAGAAACGTGTTCAGACATACGGTCAGCAGCCATTGAGTATTGGATCAAGTCATTTGTACCAATTGAGAAGAAATCTGCATATTTAGCGAATTGATCAGCAAGAACTGCAGCAGCTGGAATTTCAACCATCATACCAACTTCAATGCTGTCACTAACTGCAACACCTTCAGCAATTAATTCAGCCTTAACTTCTTCAAAGATAGCTTTTGCGTCACGGAATTCTTTAATTGTAGCGATCATTGGGAACATGATGCAAAGTCTTCCATAAACAGATGCACGACATAATGCACGTAATTGAGTTTTGAAGATATCTGTTTCTTTTAAGCAAAGACGAATTGCACGATATCCTAAGAATGGGTTCATTTCTTGAGGGAACTCATAGTAAGATAAGTGTTTATCTCCACCAATATCTAATGTTCGAACAACAACTTTTTTACCTTGCATACCTTCTAATACTTGTTTGTATGCTTCAAATTGTTCTTCTTCTGTTGGGAAGTGATCTGAATCCATGTATAAGAATTCAGTACGGAACAATCCGACACCTTCACCACCATTAGTTAATACACCTTCAACATCTTTGAATCCACCAATGTTACCAGCAAGTTCAACTTCGTGTCCATCTGTAGTTACAGATTTTTCGTTCTTTAATACTTTTAATTCTTCTTTTTCTTTTAAATAAGCAGTTGCTTTAGCTTCATATTTAGCAATTGTTTCTTCATCAGGATTGATTTCAACAACACCATCTAATGCATCTAATGCCAAAGTATCACCAGTTTTACATGCATCACATACACCTGGACATCCTACAACTGCAGGGATTTCCAATGAGTTAGCCATGATAGCTGAGTGAGAAGTTTTTCCACCGATTTCAGTAGCGAAACCCTTAACAAATTCATTTAACTGAGCTGTATCACTTGGAGTCAAATCGTGAGCAACGATAATTGAATCTTCATCAATACTTGTTAAATCAGGAATTGTTAATCCTAACAAGTTACATTTTAAACGGAAAGTAACATCTTTAATATCAGCTGCTCTTTCACGGAAATAATCATTATCCATACTTTCGAACATTTCAACCATTTGATTAGCTACTTGTTCAGTCGCATATTCAGCATTTACACCATCATTTTCGATCATGGTTTTAATTTGACCAGCTAATTCAGGGTCACCAGCCATCATTAAGTGAGCATCGAATACAGCTAATTCTTCGTCACTTAAACGCTTAGCTGCTCTTTCTTTTACTCCTTCGATATCTTTTTTAGTTTGTTCTAGAGCATCCTCGAATTTTTTTACTTCTTCTTCAGCTACTCCTGCTTTTTTTTCAATAACAACTTTTGGTGTTTCCAATTTGTAAACTTTAGCTACTGATACACCAGCACTTGCTGCTATCCCTTTTAACATGATAAATTCCTCCTAAAACAAGCGAAAAACGCTTTCATCTACAGATAAAATTTTAACACTTTTTTTTCAAAGATACAAGAAAAGCAGACATTTGCATGCCTGCTAATTTAAGCCCTCAAATTGAAGCTTATAATATTTCGCGTAAGTACCATTTAATTTCATCAATTCATCATGTGTTCCACGCTCATGCATACCCGTCGCATCAATGACGACAATCTCATCGGCATTACGAATTGTTGATAAACGATGGGCAATTGTAATACAAGTGCGATCCTTACTTAAATCTTCTAGACTCTTTTGAATGATACGCTCACTCTCATTATCCAAAGCGCTTGTCGCTTCATCCAAAATCAAAATCTTAGGATTCTTTAAGAAAACACGTGCAATCGAAATACGTTGTTTTTGACCGCCAGATAAGCGCGTACCTCTTTCTCCACAGAAAGTATCGTACCCTTCTGGTAAAGACATAATAAAATCATGGATATTCGCCTTTTTAGCTGCCTTTACGATCTCTTCATGGCTTGCACCAGGCCTTCCATAAGCAATATTTTGTTCAATCGTTCCTGTAAATAAATATACATCTTGTTGAACTAAACCAATATTTGAACGAAGAGATTTTAAAGTCACATCTTTAATATTTTGACCATCAATACAAATGGAACCGTTTGTGACATCATAAAAACGAGATAACAATGAACAAAGTGTAGTCTTACCAGAGCCACTAGGTCCAACCAAGGCAATTTTTTCTCCTGCTTTAATATGTAGATTTACATCGTCAATAACCTTTTCATTCTCATTATATTGGAAAGACACATGATCAAAATCAATATTTCCAGAAACATTTTTTAAATCCTTGGCATTTTCAGAGTCTTGAATTTCAGGAATTTCATTCATAACTTCTTCAAAACGTCTAAATCCAGAGAATCCCTTTTGGAACATTTCTGTAAATTCAACTAATACTTCAATCGGCGATACAAAAACATTAATATATAGGGCAAACGTCGCAAGTACGATTGGGTTTAAATTCCCATTTGCGATAAACAAACCGCCAAACACAATAATTGTGACATATAAAAGTCCTTGAAAGAAATTATTTCCACCTTGAAAAGTACCCATAACGCGATAATTGTCTTTTTTTGATTCCAAGAATTCCATGTTTGAATGATTGAATTTATCAATTTCAATATCCTCATTCGCAAAAGACTGTACAACACGAATCCCACCCAAAGAATCTTGAAGACTTGCATTCACACTACCAATTTTCTTTCTATTTTCCATAAAGGTTCTTCGCATCTTTTTATTTTGAGAATAACTAAACACCATCATCACTACTGTCACAGCTAAAAGAATCAATGCCAATGGCCAATAGATTGTAGCCAATATAATGAAAGATCCGACAATTTTAAATAATGATATAAATAAGTTTTCAGGTCCATGATGCGCAAATTCACAAATATCAAATAAGTCTGAAACAACACGAGACATCATAACCCCTGTATTGTGCTTATCATAATAAGAGAAAGATAAACGTTGGTATTGATTGAATAAATCTTGACGCATGTCACTTTCCATGTTGGCTCCCATCACATGGCCTTGACAACTCACGTAATAACGACACAATGCACGTATCACATACATCACAAGCAACCCTATCCCTAATACGAAAACTCCTTTTAAAATTTCATTCGATGATTTCAAAAAGAATGATCCTGTACAATAACTTAGAATCAAAGGAAACGCAAGATCGACAATACACATAATAAGTGCACAAAATAGATCCATAAAGAAAATCCCTTTATATGGTTTATAATATTGTAAAAAACGCTTAAATGTACTCATATATTCCCTCCCTGATTTCTGTATTATACAAGAATTTTCATGATTTTTCCAAAATAATGCTAAAATATGAAAGAATGGAGAATGGATTATGATTAAAATATTATTTTTTGATATTGATGGAACGCTTTTAGAACTTGGTCAAAAAGAAATGCACCAAGAATTGATTATTGCACTGAATGAAGTAAAAAAGAAAGGGATTAAAATCTTTTTAGCCACAGGAAGGCCACCATTTGTCGTTCCTAAATTTCATGGCATCGAATTTGATGGAGTACTTTCTTTTAATGGCTCCTATTGTTTCACACCTAACGAATTGATTTACAAGAATCCCATGGATAAAAAGGATATTCAAATATTTGTGGATAATGCCAAGAAATTAAATAAAGCTGTTACTCTAGCTGGAATCAATAAGATGGGATGTAATTTTGATGATGAAATCTTAGAAGAATATTTCATGATTGCCAACCAACATGTTCATGTACTTGATGAATTTAATAATTTTATGGAAGAAGAAATTTATCAAATGATGGTTGCCACTACAGAAGATCAAGATGAGTTGATTCTAGAAAACACAACTACATTAAAAGTGGCTCGCTGGTGGGATAGAGCTTGTGATATCATTCCTTGTAATGGCGGAAAAGATATAGGTATTCAAAAGATATTGGATTACTTCAATTTCAACAAAGAAGAAGCCATGGCCTTTGGCGATGGAGGAAACGATATTTCGATGTTAAAATATGTTGGTACCGGTGTTGCGATGGGTAATGCCAAAGATGACGTTAAAGCTATAGCTGACTACATAACAGATTCTGTACAAGAAGATGGAATAGTCAGTGCATTAAAACATTTTAATATTATTTAAAAGACATATGACAATTAAGCCATATGTCTTTTCATTTTTTGATAATACATTGCATTTAACAAAATTCCAAAACAAGTCGCTACTGGAGCTGCTAAACCAATATAAGTAAGACTCGCGTTTGGTTGAACACTCATAATATAAGCTAGGGGTAAACGAACAAGAAGTGTTTGAATTATCCCTTGAATCATAACCCACAATGTTTTTTCATGACCATTAAAGTAACCTATCATACTAAACAAAATAGCTGTCACAATGGTTTCTGGAGCAAATCCTATTAAATAATCATAGCCTTTTAAAATTACAGAAGAATCTGTTGTAAATATCGATGTTAAATAGTTTCCAAAAACGAATACCCCCACAAATACAAATACTCCAACAAATACACCAACAGACATTCCGGTAAACAATACTTTTCTGGCTCGCTCTTCTTTACCGGCACCTACATTCTGTGATACAAAACTAGCCATAGACTGCATCAACGCACTAGGTACAAGCATCGCAAAATTAACGATTTTACAAGCTACACCATAGCCTGAAGAAGCATCTAGTCCTAATCGATTGACAAATGCACATAAAGCTAAAAAAGATACTTGCGTTAAACATTCTTGTAAAGCTAAAGGTATACCTACATTTAAAAATCTTCTACATTGATGATTCAAACTAAAATCCTTCCAAGCAATATGAAATGGCAATTCTCTTCTTTTTAGCATTACGAAAGCCAAAATAACACTTATGGCTTGAGCAAGTACTGTAGCAATAGCTGCACCCGCAGCATCCATATGAAATATAGCTACAAAAATAAGGTCTCCAATAATATTCACTAGACAGGCTATCGCAACAAAAACTAATGGTGATTTACTATCTCCTAATCCTCTAAATATGGCAGATAATACATTATATGTAATAATGAAGAAAATTCCTGCTCCACAAATTTTTACATAGAATGATGTTAATGAAATAGCTTCTATTGGTGCTTGCATAAGTATAGCAAGTGAATTCGAAAAAAATACCATGACCACAAATAAAACAACCGCAATCATGGAGAAAATAACTGTAGCGCCACCTAACAATTGTCCAATTTGATTTGTTGATTTTTCACCAATATATCGAGCAATTAATACCGTAATTCCCATTGCGAGTTGTGTAATCACAAATGTAACTAAATTCAAAATCTGACTTCCCGTAGAAACTGCCGACAATCCGGCTGTACTCCCAAATCTTCCAACAATCAACAAATCAACGGCTCCATAAGCTGCTTGTAAAACAAGTGCGCCTAAAATCGGTATCATAAATCGAATCAATTTCTTTAAGATATTTCCTTGTGTAAAATCCATCTATACCTTCCTTTTACTCATGACTGTATAAAATTTTTCAACAACTTCAATCATGATATTTGCCTGTTCATCTGTAATATCACTAAGCTCTTTTGATAGCCCATTAAAATATTGATCTACATATGTATCAACCAATGCTTTTCCAGAATCTGTAATTTGTATATAAACTACCCTACCATCTTCTTTTGTCGTCATTTTTTTGACAAATCCAAGATTTTTCATATCCTTGATTGTTTTGGTTACACTCGGTCTAGGAAGACCCAACATATCACTAATATCGCTTACCTTTACATTCTCTTTCATACTTTCTAATTGCCGAATTGTATCTAAATAATGAATGTGAGAAGAAGTTACACCTCCAGGAAGTGCTGGAAGCATGTCACGAACTCTTTTTGCCATATAGCAGGCATCCATTACTCTTTTAATTTTATCACTCGTCATAAGTTGATCCTTCCTATATAATTACTTTATGTAATTACTTTATGTATTATAAATGATGAAAATCAAAAAGGCAACGATTTCTCGCTACCTTCCTTAACTTTGCAGAATTTGTATAACTAAAAAATAAAAGAAGCATTAGTAGCTG
>URHY01000062.1 GCA_900547815.1 uncultured Solobacterium sp. | reverse complement strand
TATGATCTGTTTCATAGATTTTAAATTCTGAGCTATGCCCAAAATGTTGAAACACTTCTCCATCTTTATAACTTACTGCAATTCTCATATGTAAATTTACCTTCTTTCATATTCATTATATATTGTTTGCAAAAATATTTGAAGATAAGAAAAAAACGCCCATATTAGGCGTTAATTGTCTTTGGTGGAGATGAGGAGAATCGAACTCCTGTCTAAGCAAAGTCCCACGAGACAGCGTTTACAGCTTTTTCCATCTAGTTATCCAAAAGTTTTGGATGGAAACAAAAATTCTTTTGGGTTAGCTATAGTTGATTCAAAATAAGCAGCTAGCCAATACTTATTTCTATCTTCTTTTCTTTAACACTCAGTCTGAAATAAGAAAGCGAAATTTCAGAAAGGGGCTGCGAAGCCAAACGTAGGCAATAAAATTAAGCAGCGAAAGCCATGCTTTGGTTCATACCAAATACATTAGCAAGTTTATTTTTAGCAATTAATTTAAGTTGGTTATTACACGTATCCTTCGTGGCTGTGGCTGAATCCAAACATTTACTCATCGAATGCCTGAACATCCCCAAGGAACATCAGTATAATCTATTAATACTGATTTTTCAAGGCCTTTTGAATCTCTCTTTGCGCATCTTTCGCCTTTTGAGATTCACGCTTATCATGAAGATTTTTACCTTTCGCCAAAGCTATTTCAAGCTTAGCCAATCCTTTATATAAATAAATTCTTACTGGTACAACCGTATATCCTTTAACACGAGCCGATTGTTCTAATTTTTGAATCTCTTGCTTATGCATCAAAAGCTTGCGATCACGCATTTCATCATGATTAAATCGGTTTCCAAATTCATAAGGAGAAATATGCATGCCTTTAATGAAGGCTTCCCCTTTTTGAAAACTGATATAACTATCCTTTAATTGTACCTTTCCTCTTCGAATACTTTTAATTTCTGTCCCCAAAAGTACTAATCCAGCTTCAAATCGATCATACAATTCATATTCATGTCTTGCCTTACGATTCTCAGCTATTGTTTTTTGATTTTGACTCACTCTAATACCACCTCAATTCCATCTGGATTCTGCATAACCGATTGCACAAACTGCTGTACCCATTCTTTTGATAAATCATATTCTGATGACAATCTATGCGTTGACGCGATTGAATCATTATAATCATCAATCATATAAGTTTTCCAGTCATTAAATCCAGTATCAAACCACGTAATCAATGGAATAAACTTTGTATCTGTAAAAGATGTGGTCTTTGTATCTGGATCATAGTTTAAAGTAAAACTAGCCATACCTCCAACCATCGTTATATCCATATCTTGTGCACTCGTATAGTTTCCCAAAGAATAATATACTAGTGTATTTTGATTTTTTCCTTTAATAATTTTTGCCGGTTCTATCACATGCGGATGTGAACCAATCACTACTTCAACTCCAAGTTCATTTAAATAATTTGCTAAATCTTCTTGCTCTTGAGTAGGTTCTGTTTGATACTCATTTCCCCAATGCATAGAAACCATCTGAACATCACTTACTTTATTTAATGCTTCCATATCCTGTTTTATTTGATCTTTATCAATCAAATCTACAAGCCATGGCTTATCTTCAGGCAAACTAAAGCCATTCAATCCATATGTATAACCTAAAAAGCCAACTTTGATTCCATTGATTTCCTTCACTAAAGCACGATTTTTATCTTCTTGTGAAATATGTGAACCCGTAGTAATCACATTTGGATATTCATTATGAATCAAATCAATCTGTGCTAATAAACCATCAGCTCCTCTATCTAAAGAATGATTTGAACTTAAACTCCACCAATCAAATCCTGCTTTATTGACTGAAGACAGAATTTCTGTAGGTCCATTAAAAGTTGGATATCCACTCAATCCATACGATTCTCCAATGCATAGTGTTTCAAAGTTAATGTATGCCAAATCCGCATTTTGTGTATATTTATTCGTCATTTCATAATAAGAATCAAAATCATAGTATCCATTTCTGTAGTTTTGATACCAATACATTGCTTCATGATATAAATTATCTCCTACGCCTACAAATGTAAATGACTTTTTATCTTCTTGTTTTTTTGTAGAAACATTCTTTACAACCTTTGTCGCTTCTTTCAAATTTGGCGCGGGGTGCGTTAAAATAAAGCCTATTAAACTGAAATTGAATATACATAATATGATGATCCATGTCCATTTCTTTTTCATAATCTAATTTTATCAAAAAAAGCTTGTATTTTCCAAAAAAATTAGGTAATATTATAAAGCATTTGGGGTGTTAGCTCAGCTGGGAGAGCACCTGCCTTGCACGCAGGGGGTCATCGGTTCGATCCCGATACGCTCCACCAAATAAAAAATACGCTGTAAGCACATTGCTTACAGCTTTTTTGTTTTATTCAATTTCTTCAAAAATACCCGATTTTTGATAAAGAACCCATTTACCAATATTTACACAATGATCACAAATTCTCTCTAAATATTTACCAACTAGTAATACATCCACTAAAGTTCCTGTATCATGTTCTTTTTTAGCTAGTAAATCAACATAGACCTCTTTTGCCTTTTCATATTGTGCATCCGCTTGATCATCCATTTTAATCACTTGATCAGCCGCTTTTTCATCCTTTTGAATAAAGGCTTCAATCGCAAGTGTAACCATTTCTTTGGCAATCGTGAATTGTTGTTTAATACAGTCATCCACAACTAAATCTTCCATATTCAATGCACAAATAAGTTCGGAAACTTCTTTTTCCTGATCCATAATACGTGTTAAATCACGAATCGTATTTGTAGCTACCGTAATACGACGTAAGTCTTTAGCAACAGGATGTTGAAGAAGAAGGATCTTCATGCAAATTTGTTCTGCCTCTCTTCCTTGTTCACTCACTTCTTCATGCATTTGCGAAACATCTTGAACTAAAGTTTTGTTTCCATCTAAAATAGCGTGTTTGCAAAACCATAATCCTTTTAAACAGTCTTGAGACATTTGTGTCATAGTCAATTCTAACTGTCTTGTTTGTTTTAAAAACTTTGTAGGTAAAACCATTATCCAAACCTCCCTGTAATATAGTCTTCCGTTTTCTTTTCTTTTGGTGTAGAGAACAATGTTTCCGTATCACTATACTCAATTAGATCCCCCAATAAGAAGAAGGCTGTTTTATCACTAATACGCATAGCTTGCTGCATATTATGTGTAACGATAACGATTGTATAATCTTTTTTCAATTCTAAAGTCAATTCTTCAATCTTACTAGTTGAAATTGGATCTAAAGCACTTGTAGGTTCATCCATCAATAAAACTTCCGGCTGCATAGCTAAAGCTCTTGCAATGCATAAACGTTGCTGCTGTCCACCTGACATTCCTAATGCAGATTTATGTAAACGATCTTTTACTTCATCCCAAATGGCAGCTTGTCTTAAACTTCTTTCTACAATTTCATCCAGTTCGCTTTTCTTTTTGATTCCAAAAATTCTTGGACCATACGCAATATTATCATAAATACTTTTTGGAAATGGATTTGGCTGTTGAAATACCATTCCAACTCTACGTCTTAATTCGATTGCATCCATATTCTTGTAGATATCCGTACCATCTAGACAAATATCTCCTGTAATCTTTGCACTTTCAACCAAGTCATTCATACGATTCAACGTTTTTAAAAATGTCGATTTACCACATCCAGAAGGACCAATAAATGCTGTTATTTCTTTTTCTTTAATATCTAAATTTATATTTTTTAAGGCATGAAAATCACCGTAATATAAATTTAGATCATTGACTGTAAATTTATTATTCATACTTAACCTTTCTATTTCTCTAATCCAGCTTGCTTTTTAGAGATATGTCTTGACCAGACATTCGCACCAATACTAAATGCTAATACTAAAATCATTAATACAGCACTTGATAGATTTGCTAGTGCTCTATCTTGTCCGTTTGTTTGTAAGTTCCAAATTTGAATAGATAATGTTTCAGCTGGTCTAAGTACATTAATTGGTGATGTTGGAGAAGTAAAGCTAAAGTTATTCCAACGTAAATCGCTTCCTGAACCAGTTGTATAAAGTAATACAGCAGCTTCACCAAAGCCACGACCAGCCGCTAAAATGACTCCAGTCATAATACGTGATAGACATGCAGGCAATAGTACATGAAATATCGTTTGCCACTTTGTAGCTCCAAGTCCCATACTTCCTTGATAATACCCTTCTGGCAAACCTTTTATTGCATCTTCTGTGGTGGTTGTGATCAAAGGTAAACTTAGAATGGAAATAGACAAGGCTCCTGCTAATAAACTTTTTGATAACCCAATAACAACTAAGAAAATCAAATATCCAAACAAACCTACAACGATGCTTGGTAAAGAAGACAATGTTTCAATACATGTTCTTAAAAAGCGTGTCACAAGACCTGGTTTGGCATACATAGCCAAATAAATACCGGCTAATACTCCAATCGGAACGGATACAAGTAATGAAATAAATACTAAGTAAATAGTGTTAAAGACTTGGTTTCCAATACTTCCAGATCTTGTGAAACCAAACATTTCTGGTTTTGCACCTAATAATCCCCCAATAATAACTTTTCCGGCAAAACCTACTAGAAGTAGGAAGAAGAACAAGGCAATACCATAGAAAATGATTGTCATAAACTGATCAACCATTTTTGCCCTTTTGATTTTAGAATCCATCTTTATTCTCCTTTCGCTTTTGAAAACTTATGAATAATAGTAATAAACAATAACGAAATCAAGAACAGCAACAAGGCCATTGTCCATAAAGCTGCCTTCATCTCTCCACCTTCCATCGCATTTCCCATTTGTGCTGCAATTTCAGTTGTTAGTGTTTTTGAAGTGGAAAAAATACTAGTTGGTAAAGCTGTTGTTTGACCTATAACCATCGCAACGGCTAAAGCCTCACCAAACGCTCTTGCAAGTCCTAATACAATACCTGAAATCACACCTGGTAATGCTGCAGGAATTACGACACGATATATCGTTTGCCAGCGTGTTGAGCCAAGTCCATAAGCAGCCATTCGTGTTTCTTTTGAAACAGCTCGAATCGCATCACTGGCAACACTGGTAATCGATGGAAAAATCATAATAGATAAAACTAAACTTGCTGCAAGTATGGAGTGTCCTACCTGCAAATCAAATACTTTCTTTAAGAACGGAATCAAGACCGTTAATCCGACCCATCCATAAACAACACTAGGAATTCCGGCAAAGATTTCAACCATAGGACGATAGAATTTTTCACCAAACTTAGGTGAAATTTCTGTCATAAAAATAGATGATCCTAACGCAAATGGTGTGGCAATCAACAAAGCTAAACCACAAACACATAATGATCCAACAATAAAGATCAAGGCTCCTACATGTCCTTTTGAACTGGCATTATCCATAGGTGCAAAGTTAGCACTGCCAAGAAATTCTCCTAAAGTGTGATGAAATTTAAAAAATGTATCCGAACCTTTGTAAACCAGAAAGGCTCCAATCAATAAAGTTACGAATATTACGAACAGTCCACCAATTGTTACAAGAATCTGCCAGAAATATTCTTTACAAAACATGCTTTTACAACTCATCAAATTCCTCCAAACTAAATGAATAACGGACATGTATTTCAATGTCCGTTAAAGAACTAGTAATTAGTGATCTGTTTTTTCCATTTTACTAGAAACACCATAACCTAATGATTCCATTTTCTTACCGAATTTTTCACCCATGATATAATCTAAGAATGCTTTTGTTGCTTCGTCTGGTTCTCCATTTGTATACATGTGTTCAAATGTCCAAACTTTGTAGTCACCACTATACGTATTTTCTAATGTTGGTTCAACACCATCAATTGCGATTGTATCTACATCGTCATTGTCTACCAAGTAAGATAATGCTACATAACCAATGGCACCCTTTGTATCAGTTACATTTTGTAACAATACACCAGAATCATCTGTTTCCATTGAAGCGTTGCTAGCTTCTTCATTTCCATCTAACGCATATTTTTGGAATGTGGCTCTTGTTCCTGATGAAGTTGGACGAGTTACTAAGACGATATCTTCATCTGGTCCACCAACATCTTTCCAGTTCGTTGTTTTTCCTGTGAAGATGTCAATTAATTGTTGTTTTGTTAAATCTTTAACATCAACATCTTTATTTACGATTGGAGCCATTGTTACAACACAAACTTGGTGATCCACTAAATCTTTAGCTTGATCCTTGTCTAATTTTTCTTCGGCTGCAACATCCGAATTTCCTAGTGTAACTGTTTTATCAGCTACCTGTTTTAAACCTTCTCCTGAACCACCAGCATCGACTGTAATTGACACATCTGGGTTTTCGTTTGAGAATTGTTCAGCTGCAACATCAACCAATGGTTTCAATGCACTTGAACCTGCGGCTGTAATTGTTCCACTTAAACTTTTCCCTTTTGACTCGCTGTCATCTGATGCAGTAGTACCTGAACTGCATCCTACCATAGCTGCAGATAATCCTACGACGATTGCACCCTTTAAAAACTTATTCATATTTTCCTTGTCCTCTTTTCTTTTGACACACATATCATAATGCATGTTTGTTAAACAAAAAAAATGGTTCTGTTAAGCTTTTGTTAAATGATTTGTTTCAATTTTGAATACACTTGAATTTATTTTATGAACAAATGTATTGAAATTAAATGTAAACAAATGTATAATCATGAAACATAAAGAAAGGAAAGGTGGAACTATTTTCACCGAGGTAACAATATGACACGTGTATATAACTTTAGTGCCGGTCCCGCATGCTTACCAGAATGGGTATTAAAAAAAGCTGCAAGCGAAATGTTAGACGCTCATAATAGTGGAATGAGCGTTATGGAGATGTCCCACCGTTCCAGTGAATTCCAGGATATTATAGATACTTGTAAAGCAAGACTAAAAAGATTAATGAACATCCCTGATGAATATGAAATTTTATTCTTACAAGGAGGTGCTTCTTTACAATTCACTATGATTCCTTTGAATTTAGAAAAGCATAGCGTAGATTTAATCAATACAGGTCAATGGACAAAGAAAGCTTTAAAAGAACATGAAAAATTAGGAAAGGTAAATGTAGTTGCGTCAAGCGCAGAAGATAACTTTACATATATCCCTAAAATCAAACAAGAAGATTTAAGTGAAGATTCTGATTATGTATATATTTGTGAAAATAATACAATCTATGGAACAAAATATAAAGAACTTCCACCTCATGCAGGTAAACTTTTAGTTGCTGATTTGTCTAGTTGTATTTTAAGTGAAAGATGCGATGTTTCTAAATACGATTTAATTTTTGCTGGTGCTCAAAAGAATATGGGGCCTGCTGGATTAACAGTTGTAATTATTAATAAAGATTTAATTGGTTTAGCTGATGAAAAAACACCAAGTATGTTAAACTACAAAACATATGCGGACAATGATTCTATGTTCAATACGCCACCTACTTATGCAATCTATATTTGTGGTTTAGTACTTGAATGGCTTGAAACTCAAATTGGTGGATTGGAAAACATGGAAAAAATCAATCATCAAAAAGCTAAATTATTGTATGACTATATTGATGCTTCAAAATTGTATTCAAATCCTGTAGCCAAGGAAGATCGTTCTTATACAAATATTCCTTTTGTGACGGGTGACAAAGATTTAGATGCTAAATTTGTTAAAGAAGCTAAAGAAGCAGGAATTGTGAATATTAAAGGTCACAGAACAGTTGGTGGTATGCGTGCAAGTATTTATAATGCCATGCCACTTGAAGGTGTAGAAGCCCTAATTGCATTTATGATAAAATTTGAAGAGGAGAATTATAATGCCTAAAATAAAACTCTATAACAATATTGCACAAATTGGTTTAGATCAGTTTACGCCAGATTATGAAGTAAACGAAAACATGGAAGATGAAGATGCCATTCTTGTTCGTAGTGCCAATCTTCATGAGATTGAATATAATCAAAATCTTAAAGCTATTGCTCGTGCTGGTGCTGGCGTCAACAACATTGATATTGATACTTGTACAAAAAAAGGAATTGCCGTATTTAATACACCAGGTGCAAATAGTAATGCCGTAAAAGAACTTGTGTTTGCGGGTATGTTACTAGCAAGTCGCGATATTTATCATGGTATTGAATGGATCCAAACACAAAAAGAAAATGAGAACATCGCAAAGGATGTGGAAAAACAAAAGAAAAAATATGCTGGGCATGAATTAACTGGCAAATCATTAGGTGTTATTGGTTGTGGTGCTATTGGTATTCAAGTTGCCAATCTTGCTTTACGATTTGGAATGAAAGTATATGGATATGATCCTTATATGTCTGTTGATGCTGCATGGAATTTATCTCGTTATGTAAATCATGTCACAAATATTGATGATTTATATCGTCAATGTGATTTCATTACGATTCACGTTCCTTTAAATGATGGAACTAAAAACTTTATCAATAAAGATAGTTTTGACAAGATGAAAGATGGTGTGAAGTTATTAAACTTTGCGCGTGGCGGCCTTGTGGATGAAGATGCCCTATTAGAAGCATTAGATAATAATAAAGTTGCATCTTATGTAACTGATTTTCCTAGCCAAAAAGTACTTCAAAATGATAAAGTCATTGCGATTCCTCACTTAGGTGCTTCAACCGAGGAAAGTGAAGAAAATTGTGCAGTAAAAGCTGCTCAAGAATTGATGGATTATTTGACTTATGGTAACATTTCAAATTCTGTCAATCTCCCAAATGCGAAGATGGATATGAATTCTCCTTTTAGAATCACTTGTATTCATGACAATAAGCCAAAAATGATTTCTCAAATCACAGATATTTTAAAGGATGCCAATATCGAAAACTTGATGAATAAATCTAAAAAAGATATTGCGTATACAATTATTGATTTAGACTCAGAAGTCGATATTTCTCCAATCGAAAAAATCAATGGTATAATTCGAGTATCTACATATAAGAAATAGGATGATATTATGATTGATGCACACACTCATTTAGAGAATGGTGATTTAAGCATTGAATATGTTCATAAGTTTATTGATGCTGCCAAAGAAAAAGGAATTACTCATCTTCAGATTTTAGATCACACACATAGATTCTTTGAATTTAAAGACTGTTATAAAAGAGTTTGTGAAGTATCTAAATTACAAGAAGAGTGGTTTTTAAAGAAACAAAAAAACTCCATAGATGATTATTTAAAATTAATTGCAGCCTTAAAAAAAGAAACTTTTGACATTGATGTGCGTTTTGGTCTTGAAGTATGTTATACGCCTGAAACAGAAAGTTTATTATCCTCAATCCTTGAACATTATCAATTTGACTTTCTAATAGGTAGTGTACATTCTGTAAATGGCTATTTATATGATATGGATGCTTTTTCTAAAGAATTGCTTTGGGACAAAAATGATCCTTCTACTATTTATAAATCCTATTATGACTCTATTGAAAAATTAATCCAATCCAATCTTTTTGATCAAGTTGGTCATCCAGATGTGATTAAAATGTATTCTATTGATCCAGGCTACGATTTACATCCTACCTACCATCATATCGCTCGTCTGGCAAATGAATACAACATTAAAATGGAAGACAACACTAAAGCTCATTATTCATATCATCATCCTGATATTGGCTTAAATGCTGATTTCAGAAACATCCTAAAATCAAATAATGTACAAATTGTAACTGCAAGTGATGCTCATTATCCAAGTGATGTAGGGCGTTGCTTTGAATTATTAGATCCTAGATAAGCCTAGGATCTTTTTTTAGGCAAAGAAAAAGACAGAACTTAATCTGACTACTTTTCTTTATTGACTAAAAATACACTTAAGCTTACAAGTATCAGGGCAATTAGACTTGATAACTGGAAAGCTTGATTGGATTCATGTAGAACCACACTTGATAGAATAACACCAATGATTGGTGTTACACACATATAGACACCAATCTTACTGACAGGATTTACAGATAATAAAAGTCCCCAAATCGTATAGGCAATGGCAGATACAAGGGCTAGATGAATCAATACTAGAAGGCCTAGATTGAATTCAAATATAATGTGTCCTCCCATCAAAAAGCCAGTGATAATTAGTAAAACGCCCCCTAAAAAGAACTGGTATCCACTTAATAGTACGGCATTTTGATTTTGTGTAAACTTCTTAATAAAAGCGGCTGATATGGCTCCGCATAATTGTGACATCAACACAAAGCCTTCACCTACAAATGAAAAACTAGCACTAGCTCCACTGATATTCATAAACAGAATACCTAAAAATCCGATAAAACATCCTAATGTTTTTCTTAATGTTAGTTTTTCATAATGAAAGATCAAGCTAGCCACCAATAAAGATATAAAGGCACTGGTTCCAGTAACAATCGAACCATTCACGCCTGATGTATGTGAAAGTCCTATATAGTAGAAAAAGTATTGTCCAGCCGTTTGAAATAGAGCTAATGTACATATACCTTGAATATTTTCTTTTTTAGCGACTAATACTTTTTTCTGTAAAAAAGAACCAAATAGTGTGACTAAAAGTCCGGCTAACGCAAAGCGAATACCCGCAAACATTAATATGCTTGGTACTCCTTCAATATCAAATAATTGATACCCCCATTTAATAAAGGGAGCTGCACTTCCCCATAGTGTACAACATAACATGGCTAATAAAAACACATGGGAAGGTTTTTTAAAAAATCCCCTATTCTCCATATCCTATTAAAACTTATCCTTCCCTTTTTTCTTCTAATTCCATCCAGCGGTTTGTCAAAGTTTCTAATTCTTCTTCTTTTTGCGTTCTTAAATCACTTAATTCTTTTAATTTCGCAAAATCACTTTGACATTCATTCATCTGATGGTCTAAATCTTCAATTTCAGTTTCCAACAATTCCATTTTCTCTGGCAATTGTTCTAATTCTTTTTTCTCCATATAAGATAATAAAGAACGCCTCTTCTTTTCGACTGGTTTTTGTACAACCACCTTTTTATTTTCATCTCTTGATTTCACTAAATAATCACTATATCCACCACTATATTGTTTAAAAGTACCATCTTCTTGATGGACAAACACTTTATCTACAACGCGATCCAAAAAATATCGGTCATGACTTACAGTAATAATGGCTCCTTGGAAATTATCTAGGTAATCTTCTAATACATCCAATGTTAAGATATCTAAATCATTTGTTGGCTCATCCAATAATAAGATATTTGGTTCCTGCATCAAAACTCTTAATAGATATAATCTTCTTCTTTCTCCACCAGAAAGTCTTGATAGTGTAGTATAGTGCATATTTCTTGGAAATAAAAATCTTTCAAGCATTTGTGCTGCACTAAGTGTCATTCGATCGTATTCGATAACTTTTGAAACTTCTTCAATATAATCAATAACGCGCATATTTAAATCTACGCCTTGATCGGCTTGTCTGAAATATCCAATTTTAACAGTTGTGCCATATTCGATGGTTCCATAGGTTGGTTGTTTCAACCCTGCAATGACATCGAGTAATGTGGATTTTCCACATCCATTTTCACCAATAATACCAATACGGTCTTGGCGTAATACAACATAGTTAAAATCATGAAACAATTCTTTTTTAGGATATGTAAACCCTAAATTTGTACATTCTATTGTTTTATTCCCTAAACGCTGCATAGCGGCATTGATTTTTAACGCTTCTTCTTGTTGTTTAAAACGTTTCTGACGCAATTCTTCAAATCTTTGAAGTCGACTATTCGATTTAGTTCCACGCGCTTGTACGCCCGCTCTAACCCACTCTAATTCCTTTTTATATAAGTTCTTGTGTTTATGTGCAGCTAGTTTTTCTTGTTCTATACGCGTTTCTTTATTTTCTAGATATACTTCATAGTTCCCATTATGAATATATAAATCACCTTGGTCTAATTCAATCATTTTCGTGCAAACACGATCTAAAAAATAACGGTCGTGTGTCACCATAAAAATTGCACTTTTAGAACGAATTAAATAGTTTTCTAGCCATTCAACCATATCGTTATCCAAATGGTTGGTTGGTTCATCTAAAAGTAACAAATCGCAACTTGTACATAATGCCAAGGCTAGTGCAACTCTTTTTCTTTGGCCTCCAGACATAGTTGACATTGAACTTTGAAAATTGGTAATACCTAGTTTCGTTAGTATGGATTTTAATTCGAATTCTGCAACAGGATGTTCATTTTTTGAATTCACAAGTTGAATTTCATCCCATACACAATCTGTTTTGAATTCTGGATTTTGTGGCAAATAATGAATCTTGATTCCATTCTTCTTAATAACGGTTCCTGAATCATAGGTTTCGAGTCCTGCAAGTATCTTTAATAAAGTACTTTTACCAGTACCATTCACACCAATCAGTGCTATTTTATCTGTATCTTCTATTGTAAAAGATGCATCTTTTAAAATGCATTTGTCATTTATATTCTTTTTTAAACTTTCTGTTGAAATTAACATAACATCACCTTGTGTATTATTATATAATAATTTTTGAGGTGACATGTATGAAACTAATAAAAAACATTCAAATTTATGCTCCTGAAAATCTAGGTGTGAAAGATGTATTGATTTCCGATTCTAAGATTGAAAGAATTGATGAGCATATCGAACTAACTTACCCAATTGAAACCATTGATGGTACAGGCTGTGTTTTAACACCAGGTTTGATTGATCGTCATGTTCATATTACTGGTGGTGGTGGTGAAGCTGGATTTATTTCGAGAGCCAGACCCATTGATGGGCAAGAAATATTGGATGCAGGTATCACAACCGTCGTTGGATTATTAGGAACGGATGGTTACACAAGAAGCACAAAAGAATTATTTGCGAAAGCTAAAGAACTAACACAAAAAGGTGTACATACGTATATCTTAACGGGCAGCTATGCCTATCCTAGTAATACACTAACAAGTTCAGTGGAAGACGATATTGTGTTTATTGATAGTATTCTAGGGGTTAAGCTTGCATTAAGTGATCATAGATCGAGTCATATTACAGAAGATGAATTAATTCATTTGGCTTCTAGAATTCGTACAGCGAGTCTTATAGCTGGAAAACAAGCAAATTTAACAATTCATATGGGTGATGAAAAACAAGCCTTAGAACTTGTCTTTAAGGCCATAGAAAAAGCCGATATTCCTATTTCATTATTCCAGCCTACACATTGTTCAAGAAATCCTCATTTATTTGAACAAGCTAAGAGATTTACGGAAATGGGTGGAACTATCGATCTTACTTGTGATGGCAATGGTAAAACATTAAACTACATTCAACAAATCGAAAATACTGAAAAAGTAACCATTTCTAGTGATGCTCAAGGATCTTGGTCCACGTATAATGAAGATGGTTCTGTCAAAGAGATAGGTATTACTCCAATATCGAATTTAAAAAACGAATTCATTTACCTAAAAAATAAACTCGGATACGAAAAAGCTTTACCATTCTTCACAAGAAATGTTGCGAATGTATTAGGATTTAAATATACTGGACAAATTAAAGAAGGATTTGATTGTGATCTTGTCATTTGGAAAGAGAATCAAATTCAAAAAGTTATCGTAAAAAAATAGACACTGATTAAAAAATCAGTGTCTTTTATTATTCATTAATTGAATTACTTAACGAATTGTACAATAGCCATTGGAGCTGCATCTCCACGACGGATACGTGTCTTAA
>URHY01000061.1 GCA_900547815.1 uncultured Solobacterium sp. | reverse complement strand
ACCAGGCTGGATTCCCACCAGCTAAATATTTGGCACCGAACTGGCGCACACCTCAATGAATATCATACCATAGTTTTCATATATTTTCTGAAAATGAATGTATCATTTTTAGTCATTTATTTATTACTAATTTTAAAATGACTAAAAGTAGAAAATCAAACGACTTTCTACTTCATAATACTCTCAAATTCATCAATTAAAGAATCAAACAATTCAATCGCATCTTCCACTGGTTTTGGACTTGCCATATCAACACCAGCCATGCGTAATAATTCGACTGGAGATTTTGTACATCCTCCTTTTAAGAAAGATAAGTACGCTTCAATATCGGCTTGTGTTCCATGAAGCAATTTTTGTGATAGAGCCATAGCTGCACTAAATCCTGTCGCATATTGGTATACATAGAAGTTCATATAGAAATGTGGAATACGAGCCCATTCCATACTGATTTCATCATCTACAATCACATCTTCACCATAATAGAATTTATTTAAATCCGCATAGATCTGATTCAATGCATCACTTGTCAAAACTTCATTGTTTGCGGTTTTTTCATTGATGATTTTTTCAAATTCCGCAAACATACACTGTCTAAACAATGTAGTTCTAAATTGTTCCATAAAGTGATTAATCAAATAAGCCTGGAATTTTGAATCTGAATTTTGTTTGCGCAAATAATCCATCAATAAAGCTTCATTACAAGTACTGGCAACTTCAGCCACAAATATTTTATAATGACGATCTAATGGAGCCTGATATTTTGTAGACATATAGGAATGCATCGCATGACCCATTTCATGAGCTAAAGTAAATTCAGTATCTAAAGAATCCGCAAAGTTCATCAATACAAATGGGTGTACTCTTTGTCCACTTGAATAAGCACCTGAGCGTTTACCTTCATTTTCATATACATCGATCCAACGAGAATTCAATCCTCTTTCATACACCTTGGCATATTCAGTTCCATACAATTGAATAGAATGTAAAACATCTTCTTTGGCTTGTTCAAAAGAAACAGGAACATTACATTCATTGACCATAGGAACATATAGATCATACATATGAAGTTTATCTTTTTTCATAACTTCTTTACGTACTCGCATATATTTATGTAAAACATGAATATTTTTATGTACTGTTTCAATCAATTGTTCATACACTTTTGGTGAAACATTATTCGCATCTACAGCACATTCTAAACTAGATGCATATTTGCGTGCTGTACTATTAAATTTCAACTGATTTGTCTGTCCATTTAAACAAGCAGCTAAAGTATGGATCATAGACCCATATCCAGCATAGAAATTACGATACGCACTTTCTCTTAATACTTCATCTTCCTGCTCTAACATATGGATGAATGTACCTGTAGTTAAAGCGTGTTTATTTCCTTTTGAATCAATCGCATCTTCAAATTTTAAATCCGCATTGTTCAACATCCCAAAAATCGAATAAGGCGTATCTTGCATTAATGAACTAGATGCCATTAATTTTTCTTCCGTTTCAGATAATACGTGTTCTTTTAAACGACATACTTCCTCTAGATATACACGATATCTTTCTAAGATGGGTTCAGAAATATAGAATGATTCTAAATTTTCAATATGCATAATTTGTACATCACTAAAAGATAGTTTTGTAAAAATTTCAACCGCTAACGCATTGGCCTTACCTTTTAATTCTTGATGATGTGCATCTGCCGTATCTTGATCTGACAACAAAGAAGAATAGCCTAAACAATCATCTAATAAACATGTTAATTTTTCATATCCCTTTAAAAAGGATAATAAGTTGGATGCATCATCCAATTTTCCATCGTATGCACAAAGCTCATTTCCTAATTCTTTACAAGTATCTAAACAAGCTAGAAATGCAGCTTCATCTTTAAATATATCTTCTGTTTTCCAAGTATTTTCTATTTTTTGTTCATTACGTTTCACAATAAACAACCTCCATTAATATGTCTATTGTAACACAATATAATACAAATTAACTAAGTTACAAATTACTAAGTTATAATTGAGCAAATTTTCTTTCCCACAAGAAAAGACGGGAACCCCGCCTTACTTAATGCTATCTACTAATTTTTTTACCAATTCCACATCAACTACGTCATAATCATTTTCATGTGGACTAGCCAAGTAACTATATGAAACACCGTTTTTTGTTGTGGTTGTATCTATTTTGTAGTTTTTACAAGACGAATGCACCTGATATACACCTGTATAATTCATCATCATTTTTGCGTTTTCTGCATTCATTCCACTACCAGGAAGAATTTGAATCTTTTCTCCATATTGATTATTCAATACTTTAATCAAATCAATTCCTTCCATGGCTTTTGATTTTTGTCCACTTGTAAGTACGCGATCTGCCCCTAAATCAATTAATGTTTCAATGGCTTCAAATGCATCTGGCGTAACATCAAAAGCTCTATGGAACACAGCTTCCTTATTATATGAATGAATCAAATCAATCATTCTTTTTGTGTCTTCTTTACAAATTGTGCCATCTTCATTTAAGAAACCAAACGCAATTCCATCAGCTCCCTGCTCTAAAAGAATCTTGGCATCTTCAAACATAATTTCTACATCTTCTTTTTCATAACAAAAACCAGCAGCACGTACACGTATCATACAAATTACTGTTAAGTCTGTTTCTTTTTTTACACGAACTAGACTTGCGACACTTGGCGTTAAGCCGCCAACACTTAACGCACTATTCAATTCAACTCTCTTCGCATTACCTTGATATGCAGCTATACAATCTTGATAACTCCCTGCACATACTTCAATCATTCTCTCCATTAGCCAACCTCACCATACTTAATGCGTATATTTTCGCATTTAAAATCAAATCACTACGATCCATCCATTCATTCGGATTGTGTCCAATGCCCTTTTGTCCAGGAAAACTAGGTCCAAAAGGAACTATATTTGGCATGATCTTCGCATACGTTCCACCTGTAGTTGTAACTGGCGTACCATCCATGCCTGTTACCCTTTCATAGGTAGCCTTTAATGTTTGGCACAAAAATCCATTTTTATCAAAATAAACAGGATCATAATTATGTATACATTCTACTTGCAGCTCTTTGCTTAATTTAGATTTGATTACCTTCTCTATTGTATCATTACTAACACTTGCAGGATAGCTAAAAGAGAAATCAAAACCAAGTTTTCCTTCTAGATCCACCAATTTTTTATTATTCAACTGCATTTTACCAAATTCAAAATCCTCAATATTTAGCCCTAATTTATTTCCAAATCCATTGTCCGATAAAATATATTCGTTAATAAATTGATTGAATACTGTCTTATTTTCAATATCCGTACTCACACGATAAGTACTTCTTCCTCTTTCCGCATATACAACTGGATATTTACAATCGGGTGTCCAACCCATAATAGGTGGTTTTCTGACTTTAAGGAAATGCTTTAAATCCTCAAATCCCGTTTCTTCATTTGTTCCAAACAAAATATAAACAGGACGCTTTAGCTGAATTTTCAATTCCTTTATGGCATATAATGCGTATAAACAAGATAGAGTAGGCCCTTTATTATCTAAGATTCCTCTTGAATAAATTCTACCCTTTTCATCTTCATAAGCTGAGAATGGAGGATGATTCCATCCTTCTCCTACAGGCACAACATCTAAATGTCCCATAATACCAATATAATCTTCACCTGTACCATATTTGGCAATACCTACCATATGATCGACGTTTTCTGTTTCAAAACCCAATTCACAAGCTAATTTTAATGCTTCTTCTAAAGCTCTGTTCACGCCTTCTCCAAAAGGCATGCCAGGCTTTGCTTCACGTTGTACACTATCGATTTGAGCAATTCTTTTGATTCCTGAAATCATCTCATCACTGATTTCATCGATTTTCTTTAACAATTCCTCTTCCATATTATTTCCTAACTAATGGAGCTGTACGTGTAGCCATATAGTTGTCCATCCATTCTTTACTTGCAACTTCAAATGTACATTTGCCGTCCTTATCATGATTTACTAAATATACAGTTGGAGCTTGCTTTTCAGTTGCCACCACAAAACTAAAGCCTTCAATATTTGTAGCACACCCCCATTCGCCCTTATTGTTCATCGCAATCAAAGACATGTCTCCTGCTTTTCCTCTTCTTCGTTTTAATTCCAAACCAAAATCGTGTACTGCTTTTTCACAAGCCTGTTGAGGATGCATACCTTCTTTCATTAGACGAACAATTTCATAAGAGACGCAACCTTTCATAACATCTTCACCTAAACCTGTAGCGCTAGCTCCGCCGACAAAAGAATCTACATAGAATCCAGAACCACATACAGGGGAATCACCTAAACGTCCTGGATGTTTCATAAACAACCCAGAAGTACTTGTTGCACTTGTCATGTGTCCATCATAATCTAGACAAACCATACCGACCGTGTCATGTCCTGAATATGGTTTTAATTCCGTATTTGTGATTTCTTTTATACGATTGTGATAATGGATCTTAGCACGATCTGTAAGCATTGTTTTTCTTTCAAAGCCATGTCTTGAAGCATATTTTTCAGCTCCTTGACCCACTAAGAAATTGTTGACATCATAGTGCATTAGACTACGTGCAATACTAACAGGGTTGGCAAAATCTTTAATGCCTCCAACACATCCAAATTCTAGTGTATCTCCGTCCATAAAAGCAGCATCTAATTCGACTTCCAATTCTTCATTTGGAAGTCCTCCATATCCTACACTTTTATAGTATTCAAAATCTTCTACAACTTTGATTGCTTCTTCAATCGAATCCGCTGCACTTTCGTTATTTTTTAACATAGAATCTGCTTTTGAAATTCCTTCTAAAGCCATTCTCCATGTTGCGATAATTCCGTACATATCATTCTCTCCTTTTATTTTGTTAAATCAAAACTACATTGTATTAGTTTCATTATTTTATCGTCACTAATTGTTTCATCTAATGCGATAGATACCCACATTTTATGGTTCATATGAAAGGCCGGATAAATTCCTTTTATCTCATATAATTCATCTCTTTTTGAAGTATCTATTTTTACATTTATAATATTCAACATATGTCCATCTCCATTTTTCAAAAGGGCATCTATCGAAACATACATAATAAGTGAAAACCATTTTCGAGTATCTAAATGGCGAAATACACCATTGTCATCATTCCATGGAAAGTCTGGTTTTATCCCATAGGTTTCATAAATCTGATTTGTAATGCGATTGGCCTGTTCAAACGCAAAGAACACATTTGTACAACATGTATCCGCAATTCGTTTTAATATGGATTTGTATGCTTCACGAACTTTACAAACATACTCTCCATCAAAGGACTCAATGCGTAGTGGTATATATTCTTCATCACTATTATTATCAATAACTTTACCTTTTAAAACATCCGATATTTCAATGATAGCTTTAAAATTTGAATCCAAAAAATATTCTGTATAAACATATGTGTTATTCTCAAAAGAAAAACCAAATTCTTTCAATTTTTCAAAATTAAACTTCTTCTTTAAAAAGAATTCATCTTCAATATGTATCATATTAACTCCATTCAAAATTTGATTTACCTGCACCAAGCTCAAAGAAATATTTTCCTATACCTAAATCAACTTGTGATAAAGGTCCACTTTTTACTTTAAAACTCACTTTATTTCCTACACCATTTACTATATATGGTTGTCTATTTAAAGCACTTGGAGCTAAAAGTAAAGCTTTGATACCTGAATTAAACCATTCCGGAACTTTTCCTTTATAATGGCTCACTTGATCAGCCGTCTTTGATTTATGTGGTACACCTTGCGTTTTTCCATATCCAATCGCAATCACACCATTCACTCTAACATTTTTATCATCAAGATGTTTTAAGGCATTTTTATCATTGAACATGCCTCCACACCACCATGTATTTAAGCCTAAACTTTGGGCATACAAAATTAAATCAGCCCCACAATAGCCTATCTCTTCATCTAAATCTGAACTATCTTTACCAGCTAAAATAATATAATTTTGTACTGTATTATTCGACATAATTTTAGCCAAACTAGAAATACCATCTGATTCATTCGTAACTAGTTTAAATGTCAAATCATACAATTTATTATTTTGTTCAATACGTGCATTTAATAAACTTACTAAATCAACATCTAATGGTTTATCTAAATATTTACGTACCGTATGTCTTTTTTCTATCATGTGAACCTCCTAAAATAAGTCTAGCATCGCATCTAAATACATTTCTTCACGCACGTGGATTTGGTATTTTGGTTTTACCATGTAGTAAAGAATAAATTCTAATAATAGAGCACTTCCTAAGTCTCTTCCTTCGATTTTAAAATTTGAATAGCCCATAGGGACATAGATATTTAAAATATCCTCTAAACTAATAAATGCAGGATTTTCCATGACTCTAGAAAAGCGATAGCCTTCATTCGAATAAGGTGCCTTACATACATGATCCATACAATTAATGCCTAGATTTTGTTTAGAAACCGATTTATAACATTCCTTGCGATCTTTACATCCGTACCAGCAACATTCGTTGCATAAAAATTCTACCTTTGGTTTATATAATTCAGATAGTGAATTCAACTTTTCTAATTGTTTATTCAATCGAAAATCAGGGACTACATACGTAAAGTCCGGATTTTCTACTTCCTTTTTAAAATCATTAAAATCTGTTAATACTTTTGTGGTAGAAGATACGTAATATAAATTTGGATATTTAGATTTCAAATATTCCATCAATATATCCGAATGAATAATAATTCCATTATTTAAATCTAAATTCAACAATCGACATAATTCATTGCATTTTATATCAGATAAATGTTTTTCTTCTATTAAAGAATTACTAAATGTAAGACGAGCTGATATATTATATTTCTTCATTAAATCTAACACTTTTTTTGGATCATGATCTTCATAACTGATGCGTCCACCAGACCATATACAATCAGATGGCGAGCCATAGATAGATCCAATCTTACACCAGTCATAGAAGTATTCTGGTTTATTTTTAAACAGGGGCAAAAACTTTTTATAAAATTCATAGAATTCAAATAAGCCCGGTAAATGATAATATACATTCATATTTTTAACCTCTTGATAAGAGTATTTTACACTTTTATGAGGGAATAATTTAAAATAATTACATTTTTATGAGTGAATAATTTAATTTAATTACATTTTTATGAGTGAATATAGAAAAAATCCAACCTTTCGATTGGATTTTATTGAATCTGCGATTTTAAATACGCAAAGATGAATTCATCAAGATCTCCATCTAATACAGATTGTACTTGACTTGTTTCATATCCTGTACGAACATCTTTGACTAAGCTATATGGATGCATGACATAGCTTCGAATTTGGCTGCCCCATTCATTGGCAGATTGTACACCTTTGATTTGGGCAATTTTCTTTTCTTGTTCTTCAATTTCTAATTGATACAAACGAGATTTTAAGACACGTAAACATTCTTCTCTATTCTCATGCTGGCTACGTCCATTTTGACATGTAGCTACAATACCCGTAGGTTTATGCACCATACGAACGGCACTATCCGTTTTATTGATATGTTGTCCTCCAGCTCCAGAAGCACGTTTTGTTTCTACAATCAAATCTTCTGGCTTAATGTCAATTTCAATTTCATCATTAAATTGAGGCATAACATCTAAACTCGCAAAAGAAGTGTGTCTTCTAGCACCTGAATCAAATGGTGAAATACGAACTAAACGGTGTACACCTTTTTCCGATTTCAGATAGCCATAAGCCTTATCTCCTTCGACAAGGAAAGTTACACTTTTAATACCAGCTTCATCCCCAGGTAAATAATCGAGAACGGTTACTTTAAAACCATGTTTTTCTGCATATCTTGTATACATACGATACAACATGCTTGCCCAGTCACAAGACTCGGTTCCACCAGCTCCAGGATGAATTTCTAGAATGGCATTATTTTGATCATATTCATGGCTTAATAAGACTTGAATTTCAAAATTCTCAAATTTCTTATCCATATCCATATATTCTTCTTCGGCAATCATCATCAATTCTTCATCAAATTCAGATTTCAATTCATCGGCCGTATCATTTAATGAAGTTAATTGTAAATCCAATTCTTCATAACGATCCACAATATCTTTTAATGCATTTTTTGCACGAATCACTTGTTGAGCCTTTTTCTGATCCTGCCAGAAATCTGGTTCTAAAGTTTGTTTGTCATATTCTTCAATCTGTTTATTTTTACTAGATAAGTCAAAGTGACTCACCTAAAGAATGTAATTTCTCTAGGTGAGTACTCACTCCTTGTTTCAATTCATATAATTCCATTAGGCTGCATGCTCCTTACGAATACGAACCTTTAATAAGAAGAACGTGATTTCACGATCAATTCTTTGATTCATTTCTTCAAACATATCAAATCCTTCTTGTACATATTGTTGTAGAGGATTGTTTTGTGCATAAGAACGCAAATAGATACCACTACGCAATTTATCCATCATATCAATATGGTTGATCCAGTTACGGTCAATGTTACGTAATACAACTGTCTTTTCAAAAGGTAAGAATTGACGCTTCACATCCTTGATTTCAGCTTCATATTCATTCCAAATCTTATTTACACAATATTCTTTAACTTCATCATAAGACTTTCCTTCAAGTTCACTTGCACGAATTGCCTTATCTTCAGCCATACCCATCATTTCAATGGATTTAACAACACCTGCAACATCAATTGTTTGTTTCTTTTGATCCGATAGATTAGCTTGCAAAGTCTGTTCAATAGTTTTCTCAAACACAACATGAACCATATCATGTACTTCATCTGCTTCTAAAATACGATTACGTTGTGCATAAATGATTTCACGTTGGCGACGCAATACATCATCATAATCTAACAATTGTTTACGCATATCGAAGTTATATCCTTCAACACGTTTTTGAGCCATTGTGATTGATTTTGTAACTGCTTTAGACTCAATTTGTTCATCACCCATTTTTTCAAATAGCTTTTGTAGCTTGTCTCCACCAAAACGAACCATCAATGAATCTTCTAAAGATACATAGAAACGTGAGAATCCAGGATCTCCTTGACGACCAGAACGTCCACGTAACTGATTATCAATACGACGAGATTCATGTCTTTCACTACCCAATACAGCTAAACCACCTAATTTACGTGATTCTTCTGTTAATTTGATATCGGTACCACGACCAGCCATGTTTGTCGCAATTGTAACTGATTTTGGGCGACCTGCTTTTGCGATGATTTCAGCTTCACGAGCGTGGTTCTTCGCATTTAATACTTCATGAGGAATGTGTTCTTTATTTAATAATTGAGAAATAACCTCACTTGTTTCTACGGCAATTGTACCAACCAATACTGGTTGTCCTGTTTCATACAAACGTTTTACTTCACGTACCAATGCAGCATATTTATCTTTCTTGTGTGCATAAATTTCATCAGGAAGATCCTTACGAGCTACTGGACGGTTTGTAGGAATAACTACAACCTTCATGTTGTAAGTTGATAAGAATTCTTCTTCTTCAGTTTTTGCGGTACCCGTCATACCAGCCAATTTTTCATATAAACGGAAAAAGTTCTGGTATGTGATTGTTGCCAAAGTAGAAGTTTCTTCTTTAATTGGAACACCTTCCTTAGCTTCAATAGCCTGGTGTAATCCATCTGAATATGCACGTCCTGGCATCATACGACCTGTAAATTGGTCAACGATCACAATTTCTTTTTCATCACTAACTACATATTCAACTTCACGCATCATAATATAATTAGCCTTTAATGCTTGATTGATATGGTGAACAAGTTGTGTATGTTCAATATCATAAAGATTTTTGATTTTAAAGAATTTTTCTGCTTTATGAACACCATCTTCACTCAACATGATCTGACGTGTTTTTTCATCAATATCATAATCTCCAGAAATCAAAGTTTTTTCATGTGTAAACTTATCTGTTTCATATTCTGGAGCAATTAAAGTCTTCACAAATCGATCTGACTGAATGTATAAGTTTGCGGTTTGTTTTTTACCACCTGAAATAATCAATGGTGTACGACTCTCATCAATTAATACAGAGTCAACTTCATCGATTACAGCCATGTGAAGTCCACGCATTACACGGTCTTCAACTTCTGTAACCATGTTGTCACGCAAGTAATCAAATCCAAGCTCTGAGTTTGTTGTATATGTAATATCACATGCGTACGCATCACGTTTTTCTTTTGGTTTTAAATCACGTGTATTTACACCAACCGTTAAGCCTAAGAAGCGGTAGATTTCACCCATCCAAGCAGCATCACGACCAGCCAAATATTCATTGACTGTGATTACGTGAACACCTTGACCTGCAAGTGCATTTAAATATACACACATTGTAGCAGTTAATGTTTTACCTTCACCAGTCTTCATTTCTGAAATGTCACCCTTATGCATGGCAACAGACCCCATAATCTGAACTTTATAAGGTTTTTCGTTGATTACACGATAAGCAGCTTCTCTAGCTGTTGCGAAAGCTTCCGGAAGTAAATCATCAACTGTTTCTCCATCCGCAATTCTTTTTCTATATTCATCTGTTTTTGCACGTAATTCATCATCCGAAAGTGCCTGCATTTCAGGTTCATATTTTAATACTTGATCTGCAATTTTTTCTAATGCAGCTAATTCACGTTGTTCTTCTGAAAATAATTTTCCAAAAATTCCTGCCATAATATAAGTTCTCCTTTTAAAGACTATACTATATTTTAACATAGAAACGACACGATAAATAGGGCAACTCAAATAAAAAAAGAGAATTTTACATTCTCTTACACAATTTTTCTTTCGAACGGATCACAACTCATTCCTTTTTCTAGAATTTCCTTAGCCCATTCTTTAGCACCAAATAAAGAATGGTCTTTATAGTTGCCACACTCTTTTTCTTCAGTACCCGGAACATCTTCCCATTCTGTAGTTGTGATTAGTTCCAAAGTTTCTTTTACGGCAATCGCAACATCCTTACTTGAATGTTTTCCCCATGCTAAAAGGTGAAATCCTGTACGACATCCAAATGGTGAACAATCTAAGTACCCAGTAATTCTAGGACGAAGATATAATGCGAACAAATGTTCTAAAGTATGCATAACTCCGGTTGGTATCTCTTATCGATTCGGTTGACATAAGCGAACATCGAAATTTGATACAATATCTCCGTTGGGTCCTTTTTCTTCACTTATCAAACGCACATAAGGCGCTTTTACTTTAGTATGATCTAAAGTAAAACTTTCAATTTCTACTTTTTCCATAAATACTCCTCTACTTGTTTCATAAACGGCATAAACGCACTTGGTAATGCGATATGCTCTTCTATTTCTTCAATTGTTTTATAATTTGAATCTTCCCTATCTACTATACACAACGTCGCATCCATGTGCCACTCTACATGTGAAAAAATATGTATATAAGGTTTTAATTCAATACTTTCTATAATATGTTCTGGTTTCGTTTCATCAAAGCCATAAAGTCCTGCCAACAAACCTGTATCCGCTCTTTTTACAACATGAATCTTATTTTGATGTATCCAAACATACACATGTTTATACTCGATTTTACGTGCACTTTTCTTTGGCTTATAAGGCAAAGAAGCAGGATCTGAAGCTTCGCAATATTTTTTGATCGGACAAATATCACACCTTGGACTTTTGGGAATACAAATAAGTGCTCCAAGTTCCATCAACGCTTGATTATAGTAAGAAATCTCTTCTTTTGAAGGAAGACTTTCATCCACTAGTCCCTCTATTTTTTTCTTTACACTTGTCTTGGTAACATCCTCACAAATATCATACAACCTAGAAAATACACGAATCACATTCCCATCGACTGCACTTACTCTTTGTCCATACGCAATGGAAGCTATGGCACCTGCCGTGTATGGGCCAATTCCTGGTAATTTTAATAATTCTTCTTTTGTACAAGGTAATTTTCCATTGTGTTTTTCAACACATTCTATGGCACATTTCTTTATATTTTTACACCGCGAATAATAACCTAGTCCTTGCCACAATTTATTTAACTTTTCATCATCACACTTTGCGACACTCTCAATATCTGGCAACTGTTGTATCCACCTTTTAAAATATGGAAGCATAGCTTCAATACGAGTTTGTTGGGCCATGATTTCACTGATCCATATTTCATAAGGATCTTTCTTTAAACGAAATTCTAATGGACGATGATTTTTGATATACCAATCGATTAAATCTTTTTGAAATTCTTTCATAACTAAAAAGAGGCAGGGGATTAAACCCTGCTATATATCCATTGGCAGTTCCCTGTGATTTTTACATTACCACTATTCGCATCAATAAATACAGAATCTCCTTTATTTACTTCTAAAGTTGTACCATTATTTTCAATTGTCGCATTGCCCTCAATCAACAAGATAGAACCAAAACTTTCATCATCAACATGAAGCGTTGTTGTACCATTCAATGTAGACTCATATGTAGTAAAGTATTCGCAAGTTGCCAAACGAACAGTATCACAATCCCCATTCTTTTCTTCAGGACCACATGGTTTAAAATCAGATTCAATCGGACTTAGATTTGAAACATCAATCGCCTTTTGAATATGTAATTCACGAGGTTTACCATCTTTTCCAACACGACCAAAATCATAAACACGATATGTTGTATTTGAGTTTTGTTGGATCTCACAAATCTGAATTCCTGCACCAATCGCATGAATTGTACCAGACTTAATAAAGAAAACATCTCCCTTATGTACTGGAACAGCTTTTAACACGTCTAATAAAGTATTTTCTTGAATTCGACGCTCAAATTCTTCTTTAGTAATTTCTTTGTCTACACCAAAATATAAAAATGAATCTGGTTCACAATCTAAGATATACCACATTTCAGTCTTACCATATTCATGTTCAACACGAAGTGCATATTCATTATCCGGATGAACTTGAATCGATAATGGTTGTTTGGCATCAATAAATTTAATTAAGACAGGGAAAAATTCAAAAGTATTTCCTTTTGTTCCTAAAACACTCTTTCCCTTTTTCTCTAAATATTCAGGGAAAGACAAGCCTTCATATTCTCCACTAGCTACAATACTTGGGCCATCTGGATGCACAGACAATTCCCAGCTCTCCGCAACTGGATCCATATCTGTTTTTTTTCCATAGTTTTCTTTTAGTTTAGTCCCACCCCAAAGATAATCTTTAAATGCAGGATTTAACTTAATAATTGCCATCTTATGTACCTCATTTCTAGTTCTATTATAGTTAGTTATTCATATAATGTCTACTTCTTCACACTTCTTAAAACAACGTCTATATCAAGACTAAATATCATTATCTAAATGATATCAATCCTGCATATATCTATATTTTTTTCAACTTAGCTAGAAGATGGATGCGAAATTCACATCCATCTATTAAACTCTATTTTTAAAGTCATTCTAGAAATCTCAAAGATTTGTTCTAGTGTCTAAATGTTCTTCACACATTTAACTACGCCTAAGCTTTCATCAACAGCCTTTCAATCGACTCTTCACTTACTGAGAAGATCGATGCGATACTTGATATACTGAATCCTTTGTCTACCATTGTTTGATACATTTCAAGTTCTTTTTTCTCACTACCCTGTTCAATTCCTTGTTCGATGCCTTTTTTTATCCCTTCAGCTTCCCATTCCTTTGACTTTACTTCAAGCCATCTCTTTTCAGCTTCACACATTTCAATCTTCTCCT
>URHY01000060.1 GCA_900547815.1 uncultured Solobacterium sp. | reverse complement strand
TCATTCGAAACCGGTATGACCGCTAGTGGCGCACCGAATTAGCCGTCAATTGCATCAACCTCGTTGTATTTACTATTTCTCAATGGGATTTAGTTTTACAATTGAGCATTTAGTCTAACTCAAAAGCACCCGTGTACAATTGATAGTATTTACCCTTTTGTTTCAACAAGTCCTCATGATTACCACGCTCAATAATACGACCTTGTTCTAATACCATGATCGCATCACTATTTTGAATAGTTGAAAGTCTATGTGCAATCACAAATACCGTTCTTCCTTCCATCAACTTATCCATACCTTCCTGAACAATGCGCTCCGTATGTGTATCAATGGAACTTGTTGCTTCATCCAAAATCAATACAGGAGGATTGGCAACCGCTGCACGAGCAATGGATAAAAGTTGTCTTTGTCCTTGCGATAAAGATTCTCCACCTGCATGAATCATTGTGTCATAGCCATGTTCTAAGTGTTTAATAAATTCATGCGCATTCGAAAGTTTACTTGCTGCAATACACTCTTCATCACTCGCATCTAAACGTCCATAACGAATATTATCCATAATGGTACCGGTGAATAAGTTTGTATCCTGCAATACAATGCCTAATGATTTTCTAAGATCTGCTTTCTTGATTAGTTTTACATCAATACCATCATATGTGATAGATCCAGATTGAATATCATAAAAACGATTTATTAGATTCGTAATGGTTGTTTTACCAGCACCTGTAGCTCCTACAAAGGCTATTTTTTGACCTGGTTTCGCAAATAGAGAAACATCAAATAAAATCTGTTTATCTGGATTATATGAGAAGTTTACATTTTCAAAACGAACATCTCCACGAAGCGGAACCAATTCATCTTGTCCATTTTTTCTTGGATGATGCCAAGCCCAATGATCATGATCAATTTGTTCTAAAGTAACCACACCATCATCGACTTCACTTTCTGTATCTATAATTTCATAAATACGCTTAGCACCTGCATCCGCCATAATTACCGCATTTAACTGCATACTAATTTGTCCAATTGGATTTGTAAAACTGCGATTCAACTGTAAGAATGCCGCAATACCACCTAATGTTAAGCCAGCAATATGATTTAGCGCAAAAATAGAACCCACAACCGCTACAAGCACATACGAAATATATCCAATGTTCATTACGATTGGCATTAAAACATTCGCAAACGTATTCGCATTCGCACTTGCTTCAAACAACGCATCATTTACTTGATCAAAATCTTTGATACTTTGTTCTTCATGCGTAAAAACTTTAATGACTTTACTACCTTCCATCATTTCTTCAATAAAACCATTTTCTACACCTAATTGTTTTTGTTGAGCAATAAAGTATTTACCTGACTTTGCCGAAATCTTTTTTGAAGTATACACCATCAATAAACCACATGTGATTGTTAAAACAGCCAATGGAACATTTAAAATAAACATAGAAATCATAACTGAGATAATCGTCATTAAAGATACAATAACTTGAGGAATACTTTGAGAAATCAATTGTCTTAAAGTATCTGTATCATTTGTATACACTGACATGATATCACCATGTGCATGTGTATCAAAAAAACGTAATGGCAATGTTTGCATATGTTCAAACAATTCATCACGAATATGTTTTAAAGTACCCAATGAAATTGTTACCATTATACGATTAAATCCATATGTAGCTAAGATACCTACACCATAAATCATCACCAATTTCATTAATGCATTTAATAAAGGCACATAATTGGGAACTGTTTGTGATAATAATGGAACAATGTAATCATCAATCAAGCTCTTTAAAAACATACTTCCATATACATTGGCAATACTTGACACAATAATTAATACAAGCACAATAAAACTTTCAATTTTATAAGAAGTGATTGTTTCTTTAATTACACGCTTTAAACTATTTGTATCTCTATTGTTCATCAAAATCACCTCCATTATTTTGTGCTTCAAAAGTTTCTTTATACATCGCATTCGATTTTAATAATTCTTCATGCGTACCTAAACCAGAAATTTTTCCATCGTCAATCACAAGAATCTGATCTGCATCTTGGATACTTGAAACACGCTGTGAAATAATGATTCGAGTTGTATGTGGAATCTTCTCTAAGAATGCTTGTCGAATCAAAGCATCTGTTTTTGTATCCACTGCACTTGTGGAATCATCTAAAATCAAAATTTTAGGACTCTTTAATATAGCTCTAGCGATACACAAACGCTGTCTTTGTCCACCCGAAACATTCGATCCACCCTGCTCAATATACGTATCATATTTACTTGGCATCAATTGAATAAATTCATCTGCCTGCGCTAATTTACAAGCCTCCATGATCTCATCATCAGTCGCATTTGGATTTCCCCAACGCATATTCTCTTTGATTGTTCCCGAAAATAAAACATTCTTTTGTAGAACCATTGCCACATTATCACGCAATACTTTTAAATCATAATCACGAACATCCATTCCCGCTACTTTAACACTCCCTTGTGTTACATCATATAATCGTGGAATCAATTGTACTAAACTCGATTTACTCGATCCTGTTGCACCAAGAATTCCTAGAGTTGATCCTGAAGGAATGTGTAAGTTGATATGACTTAAAACGTCTTCATCATTTCCATAATGAAATGAAACATCCTCAAAATCAATGGTTCCATTCTCTACCGTTTGAATGCCATTTTCAGGACTTGTAAGATCTGATTCTTGATTTAATACTTCGGCAATTCGTTTTCCACTCGCAATCGACATTGTCACCATGACAAAAACCATACTCATCATCATTAGAGACATCAAAATACTTGCGGTATATGTAAATAAAGACATCAATTCTCCGGTTGTCATATTTGAAGCCACAATTTGATGAGCACCTAACCACGAAATCAAAAGAATTGTGCCATACATACAAAGTTGCATCACAGGAGAGTTAAACACCAAAATTTTTTCAGCTTTCCCTTGAATACTAAAAATAGTCTCACTTTCTTTACGGAACTTTTCAATTTCATGATCCTTACGAACAAATGACTTCACTACACGAATCCCTAAAATGTTTTCTTGAATACTCGCATTCAATAGATCATATTGAGAGAATAAGCGACTAAAGATGGGACTTACAATAAAAATAATTCCAAATAAAACAACGCCTAAAACAAGTACGGCAGCCACAAAAATCATAGCCATTTCTTTATTAATGATAAAAGCCATGACCAAAGATGCGATAAGCATCAATGGGGCACGAACACAAACACGAATCATCATCTGATACGCATTTTGAATATTTGTCACATCCGTCATCATACGAGTAATCAATCCGCTTGTTGAATAAGCATCAACATTTGAAAATGAAAACTCTTGAATTTTGCGATATTCCGCTTTTCTTAAATTCTTCGCAAAACCACTCGATGCGATTGCCGCATGCTTTCCACTTTTAGCACCAGCCCACAAAGATACAAAGGCTGCCACCAACATCAAAAAGCCATAAAACCAAATTGATTTCATATTCCCTTTTTCAATACCATTATCAACTAGGATTGCCATTAAAAAAGGAATACATACTTCAAGTATAGCCTCAATTGAAACATAAACAGGACTTAAAAATGTATCCTTTTTATATTCCTTCACTTCTTTTAATAAAGTTTTAACCATAAAAACCCCCTTATTCTAAATTTTGAGCAAGTTCCTTTAAAATCTCTAATAATTGTTTTTGTTTCTCTTTGCCCAAGGCATTTTCAAACTTAGATTCCATGATACGAATCTGATTTTCAATATCCTCATGAAGATCCTGCTCTTTTTGTGTTAATACAATTGTACGAACTCTTTTATCTTTTGGATTATGTTTCCTTTCAATAAAACCCTTTTGTTCTAAACGATTTAGAATTCCTGTAACCGTTGGATTTGAAATATGAAAATGCTCTTCAATATCTTTCTGAATGACTGGATCCTTATCTGTAAAATGCAAATATCCTAAAACGTCGCGCTGAGATTTTGTCAAATCATACTTTTTTAATCCTTCATTCATATGTTTGTCCATCTTTTTCTTAATCAAACTAAAATAAAAACCAATTTCATCATTATCACGCACTGTATTCACCTTATTTCCATAGCATGCTATATATTTATATAGTATGCTACATATTTTACTCAAACAATTCCATTTGTCAATTTCTGATTTTTTAGTTATCATACTTATGTATGAAAAAAAATGAAGAATATATTGTAACATGTATCGATGATACAGATTTAAATAGCGGCGTTGTTAAAATTGACGATATGGTCGTCTTTGTTCCTAACTTATTGATTGGTGAAAAGGCAAAAATTAAAATTGTTAAGGTCAACAAAAAATACGCTTTTGGTATTATTATTGAACTTTTAAAGCCAAGTATTAACCGCCAAGAATTAACTTGTGAAGTTGCCAAAACATGCGGTGGATGTCAACTGCAACACATGAAGTATGCTTATCAATTAGACTATAAATATAAACATGTTAAAAAACTTTTTGAAGATATAGAAGTAAAGCCAATTCTAGGAATGGATAATCCTTGGTACTATCGTAACAAAGCTCAATTTCCTGTTAAAATTAAGGATGGAAAAGTACAAATGGGATTTTATCGCCAACATTCAAATGATGTCGTTACATGCAAAGAATGTAAGATTCAAGACCATGTGATCAATGAAGTATTTAGCTTTATTCAAAAAAAGATCACACTTAAAATGGCTCAAGATTTAAGACACGTATTTATCCGCCACTCAAGTACAGATGAAATTCAAGTCGTATTTATCGGTAAAAACGAAAAAAATATTATATCTTTATCTGACCAATTAAAAAACACATTCGCAAATATCACAAGTATTGTATTTAACTACAACACACGAAATGACAATGTGATCTTAGGCGATACATATAAAGTGTTATATGGCAATGACTCTATTATTGAAGAGTGTTTAGGTAATAAAGTAAAATTACACTTCAAAGCATTCTTTCAAGTCAATCCTAAACAAATGGAAGTTCTATATAGCCAAGCCATTAAAGCTGCTAATCTTTCTGGAAATGAAACATGCATTGACATGTATGCTGGAACTGGAACTATTGGAATGGCTGTAAGTCAACATGCCAAAAGTGTGATTGGCGTTGAAATCGTTAAAGAAGCTGTAGATAATGCCAATGACAATACTAAAATGAATCATCTTGATAATTGTCACTACATTTGTCAGGATGCCACAGATTTTGCACATGATCATAAAGATGATAAAATTGATGTTATTTTTATTGATCCACCAAGAAAAGGTATGACAGAAAATGGTATTAAAGATACAGTGACAATGCAACCGAATAAAATCGTATATGTTTCTTGTAATCCTAAAACATTATCAAGAGATTTAAAAGTATTTAAAGAATATGGGTATCAATGCGAATACGTACAACCCGTTGACATGTTTTGTCAAACTATTGGACTTGAATGTGTTGCCAAGCTTACAAAAATAGTGTAATATTTTAACACTATGAGGCCGTGGTGGAATTGGTAGACACGCTACTTTGAGGGGGTAGTGAGTAATGCTCGTGTGCGTTCAAATCGCATCGGCCTCACCATATAGATATGAAAAGTGCTCCGGCACTTTTTTATTTTGCACAAAAAAAACTAGACCACAATGGCCTAGTTGTCTTTACTTGGAAATTTAAATACTTGTTCCCCTTCTTTTGTCACTAAGTATTTTCCGCGCACGATATATTCAACATATTCTGGATTTGTCAAATTCTGTTTTGTCTTTTCTAATTCTTTCTTTTTTGTAGACAAATCTTTTTTTTCTTTCTGCTTTTGATTGATACTAGCCTTTAATTCATAAGTCATAGCCAATTGTCGTATACCACCCATAATCAAAAAGCCAGACATAACCAGCATAATAATATATACAAAAAAATGTTGAACCTTTTTTCGTCTTCCTTTCATAAATGAATCCCCTTTTTAATATAACATATATTTGAAAACGAATTCAATGAAAATTATTTCACACGCATAGCCAAAATTGCTATATCACTCGGATTAATACCCGAAATACGACTTGCCTGTCCTAAAGTCAAAGGACGAATCTCCGTCAATTTTTGTCTTGCCTCTAATGAAAGATTATCCATATTTTCATAATCCAAATCATGAGGAAGTTTCATTTTCTCCATTTGTTGTAAATGCTTGGCATCACGCTTTGCCTTGGCAATATAACCCGCATACTTAGTTTGAATCTCAATTTGTTCATTAATTTGATTTTCATAGTCTAATCCAGTATATTTTGCCAATCCACGAACCGTAATTTTAGGACGCTTGATCAAATCCAATGCACTACATCCATGTGCTAATGGTTCAAAACCTAATGTTTGTAGATATTCATTCACATCACTATTTGGCTTAATATGTGCATTAGAAAGCTCTTCTCTAGCTGCTTCTACAGCTTCCATTTTCTTTTTAAACGCATCATATCTTGCTTGGGAAACCAAACCAATTTCATAACCTTTTTCTAGTAATCTTTGATCCGCATTATCATGACGCAACAACAATCGATATTCAGCACGTGAGGTCAACAAACGATATGGTTCTTTCGTACCTTTTGTACATAAATCATCCAACATAACACCAATATATGCTTCATCACGACGAAGCACAAATGGATCTTTTCCATCCACTTTCAAAGCTGCATTTGCACCAGCCATTAAACCTTGACCAGCTGCTTCTTCATAACCACTTGTACCATTGACTTGTCCTGCCGTAAATAAATTTTCGACGATTTTACTTTCCATATTTGGTTTCATTTGAAGTGGATCGATTGCATCATATTCAATTGCATACGCATATTTTTCAATCACACAATGCTCTAAGCCAGGTAATGAATGAACCATTTCTTCTTGTACATCAATTGGCATAGATGTTGAAAAACCTTGAATATAAATGGTATCCAATTCTTTTGATTCCGGTTCTAAGAAAAGCTGATGTCTTTCCTTATCCGCAAAACGAACTAATTTATCTTCGATACTCGGACAATAACGAGGTCCTACACCTTTAACCAATCCTGAATACATGGCTGAATCATGTAAATGTGTATGAATGATTTCATGTGTCTTAGGCTGTGTATAAATCAAATGACAAATTTCTTGTTTCTCAAAAGGCAATACATCTTCTGGTTTTGTTGTCTCACTAAAACGCAAGAACTGATTTGTCCCAGGTTGAGGTTCCGCCTTAGAAAAATCAATCGTATCCATTTTTACACGAGGTGGTGTCCCCGTTTTCAAGCGGAATGTACGAATACCTGCATCACGCAAAGACTGTGATAAAGTATTCACCGTTCTTTGTTCTTCAGGACCAGAAACAGTTGAAGTATGTCCTCTTAAGACATTACTTGTCATATATGTACCAGCTGTTAAAACAACCGCTTTACTTTCTACAAAAGTACCATCTTCTAATTCAACACCAATGGCTTTTTTATCTTTAATAACTACACTCTTACATGCAGCTTCAATAATATCTAAGTTTTCTTGTTCTTCTAAAGCCTTTTTCATAAAACGCTTATACGCTATCTTATCACTTTGAACACGCAAACTCCATACTCCAGGTCCTTTTGTCGTATTCAACATTTTAAATTGTAAAGCAGTTTTATCCGCCGCAATAGGCATCATACCACCCAGCGCATCAATTTCACGTACCACTATTCCCTTTGCAGGTCCACCTACACTTGGATTACATGGCATAGACCCAATCATATCCTTACTTAGAGTAACAATTGCGGTTTTTTTATTCATTCGACTTGAAGCTAAACACGCTTCAATACCTGCGTGTCCTGCTCCAATAACTACAACATCATAATACATTTTATACACCCGATTTCTTTCTTAATTGAAAGTGAAATATACTTTGTGGAACTTTTAAATATAAAGTAACAACCACATATACAATTACACTTAATAAACCATTTAAACACATTTTAAATAAACATACTAATTTTGAACCTTCCACTCCATATAGTCCAAGTTTTGATAATAGAATTGAAGTAATCCATAAAGCAAGTAAACCAATCAAAATACGTATAACTATAATCATCGTCTTGTGATAAGAGATATTATATACATCATGGATTTCTTTCAAATTTTTATAAAGAATATATCCTGTACCAATTAAGCTTGAAATAATAGCTCCAGCAATTCCCATGATCCATACAAATGGAATTAATAAAACACCTTTGATCAAAACACCAATCGCTAGATTTTTTAATACATATTTTCTTAATTCCAAAGAAACCATTAAATTCGTAACTAATGGAGCCAAAGTTGACAAAAAGCCTTCTAAAGCCATCCATTGTACAACAAACGTACATAATTCTAAATTTTCTGAATAATATAAAGTATAATTCAATGGTCCTGCATACGCAAAAATACAGAAAGATACAGGGATTGCAACATATAATACAACATTGATACTATCCAATACATTCTTCTTTACTAGTTTATAGTTTTTCTTAGATAAAGCTTCGGAAATATGTGGAATGATAGCTGTTGCGAACCCTGGACCCAAAATCATTGGAATCGCATTTAATTTTCCAGCAACATAGTTTGATGCAGAAATAACAGTTGTTGTATCTTTCGCATTATAATGCATCTTTAATCCAGTTGGTAATAAAAAGCCATTAAATATCTGGTCAATATTTCCTAAAATCGCAACAACCAAATATGGAATTGCCAAAATAAGAATTTCTCTAAAAATCTTTTTAGCCGAGCGACAAGCCTTTGTTTGTTTACTTGCCATCGCATCTACTACATATTGATGTTTACGATCAAAATACGCGAATTGTGCAATTGCCGCAATCGTTGCCACAGAAGTTGACATAACAGCTGCATATAACGCATATTTTTTATCCCACCCAAACGCATATACAACTAAACAAGCAGTACTTAATAAAAAAGCTACACGAAATACTTGTTCAAAAGCTTGAGAGAATGCATATTCTTCCATTTCTTTTAGGCCTTGATAATATCCTCTAAATGCCGATAAAACTGGAACAAGGAAAATAGCTAAAGATAATATTTTTAAGCAATTTGCCATGATATCTACATTTTTGGCAACCATGGCTGGCGCAATGACATTGGATAAAGTGAATAAGAGAATCATTCCCACAAATCCAGTTAATCCTAATATCGCAAACGCAATCTTTTTAACTAAAATTACACTTTTGGCATCTTCTAATGCGATATAGCGTGCTACTAAAGTTGCCACCGCAAAAGGAACTCCCGATTGAAATATAGTCAATAAATAGGCATATATATTATAAGATTGTGCATATACAGATTGATATGCTTCTGACTGTAGTATATATGAAAATGGAATTGTATATGCCAATCCAATTAATTTTGAAACAAATAGACCACCCGTACCTATCAGGCCGCCAACTATAATCGACTTTTTAGCCGCTGAAGATTTTGACATAGAATAAAATACCTCCAATTTCATAATTATAACATACATCTTTAAAAGTATTATCATTTTTTAGTCATTAAGAGTATAGTAAATATGAAGAAGGTGAAATTATGTATCATGCCTATATCCATACACAAGCTACGGCTCGAAACATCGATCATGCGGCTATAGAAACATATCAAATTCCTAGTCTTATTCTTATGGAACATGCAGCTATAGAAGCAACAAAGATCATTAAAGATATTGTATCAAAAGATAAATCCATCTGTATTCTTTGTGGACCTGGAAACAATGGTGCTGATGGATTAGCTATCGCTAGACTACTTCAAACTAAATATTCAAAATTATTTGTAGTTGTTCCAGAAGTCAAAAATATGTCTGAGGAAGAAAAAATTCAATTTCAAATGGTTCAAAATCTCAATATTGAATATGACTATAACCTACCAAACGAAACATATGAAGTTTATATTGACTGCATCTTTGGCAACGGATTATCTAGAGACATCACAGGTTTTTATAAAGCGATGATTCAAAATGTAAACGCAACACATTCAACCATTATCAGTATCGACATGCCTAGTGGCATCGATGCCACAATGGGTAATATTTTAGGCTGTGCTATTCATGCAGATTACACAATCAGCTTAGATTGCTATAAGCAAGGACAATGGTTAAATGATGGTAAAAGTCATTGTGGAAAATTATATCTTGTAGATATTGGCATCCCACAAATTCTACATCAAAAGTGTATGGACATAATAAAAGTCTTAAACGAAAAGGATATCCATATCCCAGATCGTCCATTAACGGCTCATAAGTCAACTTTTGGCAAAGCCTTGATGATTGGTGGAAGCCAAAACATGCATGGAGCCATCCATATGGCAAGCTTGAGTGCTTATAAAAGTGGTATTGGAACACTCACATTAATGGTTCCAGAATGTATTTCAAATATTCTTGCGATCAAATCTGATTTTTATATGCTTCTACAATGTAGTGATCGTAATGGAACCTTTAGTTCGAAAGCTATTGAAAGCTTGAAACAAAACATGAATGACTATTCTATTCTTTCCATTGGAAATGGTATGCAAAAAAATAATGTTACAATATCCTTAGTGGAACAAGTATTAAAGAGTGACAAAAAAATTGTTCTTGATGCCGATGCCTTATGGGCTACGCAAAAAAATATTGATTTGTTAAAACGAAACGAAACTACGATTTTAACTCCGCATATTAAAGAAATGTCAGACTTAACAGGTATCAACGTATCAACTATCTTATCCAATCCATTTGAAGTTGCACGTGACTTTTCTAAAGAATACAAAAATTGCGTACTCATTTTAAAATCAAGTCAAACCTATATTGCCCATCAAGGCAATGTCTATGTTTTAGATGCGCCAAATGCTGGTCTTGCCAAAGGAGGCAGCGGAGATATATTGTGTGGTATTGTTGTAGCCATGCTCGGTCAATGTAAGAACCCTTTACAAGCCGCGTTATGTGCTACCTACATTCATTCGCAAAGTGCTAAACTCGATATTGATTCGGCAAGTTTTATGCCTGAAGATATTATCAACAACATTCCAAATGTATTAAAAAGGCTGAGATCCTAGTGATTCTCAGCCTCGTCTTTTTCTATTAAATTTTTTAACGTTGATACGGCGCATTCCATCAATGGTTTTAGATCATGATTTTGAATGTTTAATAATCCTGCTTTTTCTCTTTCCTGGTTTGCCAAGCACAAAAACATAGCTCCACTACGAACATGACGCGTTTGACTAACAATAAACACAGTACTCGATTCCATTTCAGATGCTAAACAATCTAGTTTACAATAGGCATCCCATTTGTTTTGCAATTCCGGATAAATTGGCATTGTTTCAGGTGCATGTTGACCAAAGAAAGAATCTTTACTTTGAACAACTCCAACATGATAAGAAAGATTCAATTTTCTTGCACTTTCTACTTGGGCACTTAATACATCAAAACTAGGAACAGCTGGAAATTCGATGGGCGCATATTCACAAGTTGTACCTTCTTGGCGAATGGCACCACTCGCAATCACGATATCGCCACCTTGAACATCAAGTCGCATACCACCACAAGTACCTACACGTAAAAAAGTATGACATCCTAGTTGAACAAGTTCTTCAATTGCGATTGCAGTACTAGCTCCACCAATGCCGGTAGAAACTACACTGCACAAAACCCCATTGATATATCCTGAATAAGTAACATATTCACGGTTATCCGCAACAAAATAAGCGTCATCTAAATACGATGCGATATCCTTTACTCTTTTTGGATCACCTGTTAGAATAACGTATTCACCAACATCACTTTCAGATAATTGAGTATGATATTGTCGATTTGAACCTTGTGTATAATCAATCATAATATGTCCTAGAAAGATTGGAATTGTAAGTAGTAGACATTTGGATGAAACATTGTCGTATTAAAGCTATAAGCTTGACAATCATCTTTTTCTCCATCCCAATCATTGTTGAGTTTAGATAAAAGCTCGTCAATTTCATTTTCTTCTAATTCACTTGTCGCATAGAATTCCATGCAACCCGCTAAACTTGGTTGCAAACGACTTGGAGAATAAGACATTTTTGAACAAATTTCATTCAATGCATTTTGAACAAGTTCAACAATCGCATCATCTTCTTTATCTACAACAACATGTAATCTTATCTTCATTATGCATTCACCTGATCAATAACATATTTACATAATTTCTTTAAGTTTGTATCGTTGGATAAAGTAATAACTTTACCCAAACTTAAATTCAACGCTGCAATAACGGGTTCATCCTTATCCATCAAGACATTTAATGTACCTGTAGCATTTTCATAATATACATCAAACAAATAACTTTGTTTTCCGTTATCTTCTTTCTTTTCTCTTAAATCAAAATGAAAAGCATCTTTATTCTTTAAGATAATACGAACAGCTCCTGCTCCAGAGCTAGGAATTGATTTTGCCATAAAAACCTCCTATTTCTTATTAGCATCATAAGTAAGCATAATGCCTAAATTCGCATAAATACTTAAATCTACATCCGCAACATCACAAGTTACATGTGCCTGCATACCTTTCAATTTAGGTAACATAGCCAACGCTTTCTTTGCGTCTTCACTATGTAAAGCTGAAACTGATAATGCGATTAAAATTTCATTTGAATGAAGTCTTGGGTTGACTGAACCTAAATATTCTGTTTTTAGATTTTGAATAGGAACAATTGCTTCAGGAGAAATCAACACTTTATTTTTATCAATACCCGCTAGATATTTTAATACATTCATTAATACAGACGAACATGCACCCATTAAGTTTGTCGTTTTACCTGTAATAATTGTTCCATCATCTAATTCAATAGCACCAGAAAAAGATTTAGATTCTTCTTCTTTCTTACGTGCAGCCATAACACATGGACGATCTAATTCAGTGATTCCAGCTTTATTCATCACAACTTCTTGTTTTTGAACTTCTTCATGCGAACAAAGTTCATGTACATAACGATTTTTACTTACAAAATAACGACGAATAATTTCTTGATTACTAGCATTACAACAAGCTTCATCATCACTGATACAAAGTCCAGCCATATTAACACCCATATCTGTTGGACTTTGATAAGGACTAGAACCATAAATTTCTTCAAAAATATTTTTTAATACTGGGAAAATTTCAATATCACGATTGTAGTTTACTGTAACTTCATTGTAAGCCTGTAAATGAAATGGGTCAATCATATTTACATCTGCAAGATCTGCAGTTGCTGCTTCATAAGCTAAATTGACAGGATGATTCAATGGAAGATTCCAAATTGGGAATGTTTCATATTTTGCATATCCAGCTTTGATTCCATGTTTATGTTCGTGATACAACTGTGATAAACATGTAGCCATTTTTCCACTACCAGGACCAGGAGCTGTTACAACAACTAATGGACGAGTCGTTTTAACATAGTCATTTTTTCCAAATCCAGAATCAGAAATAATTTTTTTCGTATCTGTAGGATATCCTTCAATATAATAATGGAAATACACATCAATTTTTCTACGTTTTAAACGAGCCTTAAACAAATCAACCGCTTTTTGACGATTATATTGTGTCACTACAACACTACCAACATATAATCCACGTTGTGTAAATTCATTGATCAAACGTAAAACATCTTCTTGATAAGTAATTTGAAGATCTGAACGCGTTTTATTTTGTTCGATATCATTGGCGTTAATGACAATAACAATTTCTGCATCATCCTTTAACTGCATCAACATCTGTAGTTTTGAATCTGGTGAAAATCCAGGTAAAACACGAGATGCGTGATAATCATCAAATAATTTACCACCAAATTCCAAATATAATTTATCTCCAAATTGAGCAATACGCTCCATAATATGCTTAGATTGCATTTCTAAATATTTTTGATTATTAAATCCAATTTTTTTCATATTTTTTACTCTCCATACAATAAATTATTTTACAATAAAAAATAAAAAAAGGCAAAAAAAAAGGACCCGGCAGCTAGCTATCTTCGCAGGGGCAAGCCCAACTATTGT
>URHY01000059.1 GCA_900547815.1 uncultured Solobacterium sp. | reverse complement strand
AATAAATAATCTTAAATCACGAAATTTTGAAGATTATTTCATGCGTAATCACTAATTTAGCACACAGGTGTTGACACTGCTAAAAAGGTGTTGTATAGTATTAGCAGGCAAAATATTAGAGTGCTAATGAAGGAGTGGTATTATGGCTAAGAGAAAACAGTTTAAAGCGGAGTCAAAACGTTTATTGGATTTGATGATCAATTCCATTTATACACACAAAGAAATCTTCTTACGTGAGCTTGTATCGAATGCGAGTGATGCGATTGATAAATATTATTATGAAAGTCAAGGTCATGCAGATGCAAGTCAATTTGAGATTCGTATTGAACCTAATAAGGAAGCTCGTACCTTAACAATTTCGGACACTGGTATTGGTATGTCAAAGGAAGAGTTAGAGGAAAACTTGGGTACAATTGCGAAGAGTGGTTCTTTGGCTTTTAAAGAGGAAATGAAGAAAAAAGAAGAAAACAACAATGAAGATGTCGATATCATTGGTCAATTTGGTGTTGGATTCTATTCTGCATTTATGGTCGCAAAAGATGTTCGTGTTATTACGAAAAAAGCAGGTAGTGATGAAGCTTATGAATGGGTAAGTGCTGGTGAAGATGGTTATGAAATCACACCTTGTACAAAGGAAACAAATGGTACAACAATCATTTTAACTTTAAAAGAAGATACAGATGAAGAAAACTATTCTAAATATTTGGAAACTTATGAATTAAAAGAATTGATTAAGAAATATTCAGACTATATTCGTTATCCAATCAAGATGAATGTAGAAACTCAGAAGATGAAAGAGGGTACTGAGGAAAGTGAAAAGCCTGAATATGAAACAGTGGTTGAAGATCAGACTTTAAACTCAATGGTTCCTTTATGGAAACGTCAAAAATCGAAGATTACAGATGAAGAATACAATCAATTCTACAAGGATCATTTCTATGATTATCAAGATCCTCAAAAAGTGATTCATTTTAGTGTTGAGGGAAATACTAGTTTTACAGCCTTACTTTATATTCCATCACACTTACCTCAAGGATTCTATTCACAAGACTACAAGAAAGGGCTTCAACTCTATTGTAGAGGCGTATTCATTATGGATCATGCCGAAGAATTATTGCCAGATTCATTGCGTTTTGTGAAAGGTCTAGTGGATTCTCAAGATTTATCTTTAAATATTTCTCGTGAAATGCTTCAACATGATCACCAATTAAAATTGATTGCGGGTCGTATTGAAAAGAAAGTATTGAATGAACTTGGAAATATGCTTGCCAAAGATCGTGAAGCATATGAAAAATTCTTTGAAGAATTTGGTGTAAACTTGAAGTTTGGTGTCTACAACAACTATGGTATGGATAAAGAAAAATTCCAAGATTTATTATTGTTCTACTCTTCAAGAGAAAAGAAATATGTTACTTTAAGTGAATATGTTTCTCGTATGAAAGAGGATCAAAAAGATATTTACTTTGTATCTGGTAAAGATGTTGAGTTGATTGATAAGATGCCAGTTGTTCAAACATTGAAGAATAAAGAATTTGAAGTTCTTTACTTAACAGATGAAGTGGATGAATTTGTGATGCAGACATTGATGAACTACAAAGAAAAGACGTTCAGAAATGCAGCTCAAGGAGATTTAGATTTAGATTCTGAGGAAGAAAAGGAAGCTTTAAATAAATCAAAAGAAGAAAATAAAGATTTATTGACTTTTATGAAAGAAGCTTTAGGCGATGAGGTTGCTGAAGTTAAATTGTCAAATAAATTGACAGATGATCCAGTATGCTTAACAGCTGGTGAAGGTATTTCTTTTGAGATGGAAAAGGTTTTCGCAAATATGCCTAACCAAAATCCAATGCCTATGAAGGCAACGCGTATTTTGGAAATCAATCCAAATCATCCAATCTTTGAAACTTTGAAATCTTTATATGCTTCTGATAAAGATAAAGTTAAAGAAGTGGCTGAAGTATTATATGATCAGGCTTGTTTAATTGAAGGTTTCGCAATTAAAGATCCAATCGCATATTCAAAGAAAATCTGTGAATTATTAGTGAAATAATTCTAGGCACAAACTTTCAAGTTTGTGCTTTTTTTCATTCGTGATACATTTAACCTAGGTGAAGATTATGAAGTATCAAGAATTAGTGAAAGAAGTAGAAGGTGTTGGAAAACTAAAGTTAAGTGAGCAGGAAAATTTTTATCGTGCTGTATTAAATGAAAGTTCAAATGATTTAGAAGTTGGGGTTGCGGCCACTTTACAAATTTGAAAAAAAGATAAAAAGATTCCAATTCTTGCGATGAGTGCCAATGCGTATATGCAAGATATACAGAAATGTTACAAGGCTGGTATGAATGGGCATATCAGTAAACCTTTATATTTAGAAGATCTAAAAGATCGAATTTTTCAAATTATATAAAAAGCCAGGTTTTTCCTGACTTTTTTAGATGATGATACCATTGCAGTGATCAATTTCATGTTGAATGATTTGAGCAACAAAACCAGAATAGGATTGTTTGCATTTCTTAAAAGATTCATCTTGATATTCAACAGTAATATTTTCATAACGAGTTGTATTTCTTTCACCCTCTAGTGATAAACAACCTTCTTTGACTTTGTAAGGTCTAGACTTCTTCGTGATTTTTGGATTATACATCACAATTTGTGCAGGACCAATCGCAAAGATAATAATATTTTTAGAAACACCAATCATATTGGCAGCCATGCCTACGCATTGAACACTATAAGCTTGTAATGTATCTTTTAGATCTTGAGCCACTTGTGTATCCATTTTTGTAGCTGGAGCTGACTTAATAGCTAAGAAAGCTTCATCTTTCATTATTGGTTTAATCATAACATACCTCTTTTCTTCAAAAATCATATTTGTTTTAGATGTTTTTTTCAAGTATAATTGGCATATGCTGAAAAATATAGTATTTGATTTAGGAAATGTATTGGTTAAATTTGATTCAAATGAATTGATTTATAGCTTCTTTAATGAAAGACAAGAGGAAGTGAAATCATTCTTTTTTGATTCTTTATGGAATGAGTATGATCAAGGACTTTATTCAGTGGAAGAGATGATTGAAAAGGGAGTAAAACAATTTCCTGAATTAGAGTTAAGTATCAAAAAGTTGATGTATCATTGGACAGAATTTGTGATTCCACTAAAAGATAATGTTGCGTATATCAAAGATTTAAAACGATTGGGATACAATGTATATATTCTTTCAAATATTCCAGAAGATGACACAAAATATTTGAGAAGTTGTGGTGTGTTTGATAATATAGATGGCGGTGTTTTTTCTTATGAATATAAGAAAATTAAACCAGATCCAGAAATATTTCATATATTATTAAAAAAGTATGATCTTAAGGCATCGGAATGTTTATTTTTAGATGATCGAAAAGACAATGTAGTTGCAGCAAGTAATTTGGGATTTGAAACAATTGAAGTTAAAGATTCAAGTAAAGTCATTGACTTAATAAAGGAGAAAATTAGTGAAGTGTAAAGTAGAAAAAATATGCGGTGGATGCTCACTTTTAAAACTGAAGCCGAGTATGCAGGCAGATAAAAAGAAAAAAGATGTGGAAGCTTTAGTTGAAAAAGCACATTTAAAGGTTCGTGTTGGCGATGTGCATATGGCTAAAAACGATACGCATTATCGTAATAAAGTCATTGTTGGTTTTGCGAAAGATAAAGGAAAAGTATATTCAGGTTTATATGCGCCTCATTCGCATCGTGTTGTGAAGACTGAAAATTGTATTATGCAGCCAAAATTGGTAAATGAAATTATCAATAAGATAACAGAACTTGTTGGTTCTATGAAATTAGAATTATATAACGAAAGAACAGGAACGGGTTTATTGCGTCATGTATTGATTCGTTGGGGACATAAGACAGATGAAGTGATGGTTGTATTTGTCACAAGTCAAAAGATGTTTCCTTCAAGAAAAAATATGGTTCGTGTATTAACGAGCGAATTTCCACAAATTAAAACAATCGTACAAAATATCAATCCTAGAAAGACAAGTATTGTTTTGCAGGATGAAGCTATTGTTTTATATGGAAATGGTATGATTCATGATGAACTTTGTGGTTTAGACATTGCGTTTTCACACAATTCGTTTTATCAGATTCATTCTGAACAATGCGAAGTATTGTATGGATTAGCTAAGAAAATGTTAGATTTAAAAGAAACAGATACAGTACTAGATACATATTGTGGTGTTGGTACAATTGGTTTAACGATGACAGATTCTTGTAAGAAAGTTATGGGCGTAGAAGTCAATCCGGATGCGATTGAAAACGCAAAATATAATGCGAAACAAAATAAAATCAAGAATATTGAATTTGTTGCGATGGATTCAACAGAGTTTATGCGCCAGGCAAGAAAATATCACAATCGTTATGATGCGATCATTTTAGATCCACCTCGTGCAGGTACAACTAAGGATTTTATTGAGTGTGCAACCGCTTTGAATCCAAGAAAAATTTTATATATTTCTTGTGATCCAAGAACACAGGTTCGTGATTTAAACCAATTTAGAAAACAAGGTTATGTCACAAATAAATTAGAATTAGTGGATTTATTCCCTTATACAGATCATATTGAAAGTGTTTGTGTATTAGAAAAGAAACAATTCAATGTCAAGCCTACAAAAAAGGCGCAAAGACAAGCTCAATTTAGATCAAGTAAAATGAGTAAGAAAAAACGTTAGGAAGCAAGTATGCTTCCTTTTGTGCATATGAGTAGGTTTAAACAATTTGGAATGATATAATTTATCCAAGAGAACGGAGAATACATATGTTAGAAATTGGAATTCAAGCACCGGATTTTGAATTGCCAGATCAAGATGGTGTGATGCACAAATTGAGTGATTATAAAGGTAAAAAGGTAATCTTATATTTTTATCCAAAAGATAATACAGCTGGGTGTACAAAACAGGCTTGTGGTTTTTCTGAAAGATATCCACAATTCTTAGAAAAAGGAGCTGTCGTCTTAGGTGTAAGTAAAGATACAGTGGCTTCTCATAAGAAGTTTCAAGAAAAGTATGGTCTTGCCTTTACATTATTGGCGGATCCAGAAAGAAAAGTGATTGAAGCTTATGATGTGTGGAAAGAAAAGAAGAATTATGGAAAGGTATCTATGGGCGTGATTCGAACAACATATCTAATAGATGAAAATGGAACTATTGTTCGTGCTAATGATAAAGTAAAAGCGGCCAATGATCCTGAAAATATGTTGGAAGTAGTTTAGACACTGCTTCCTTTTTGTATTTGTATTAAGGGATTATGAGGTATAAAATTTCATTTGGGTGATACTATGTGGATTTTGTATGCGACAGGCTCTGCCTTTTTTGCAGGAATTACTTCTATACTCGCAAAATGTGGGATTTCAAAAACAGATTCCGATGTGGTAACAGCCATACGTACCATTGTGGTTTTAGTTTTCTCATGGATTCTTGTTCTTTTAGCTGGAACACTATTTGGTATTACTGAAATTAGTGAAAAGACATTATTATTTCTAGTCTTATTTGGTATCGCAACCGGTGCTAGCTGGCTATGTTATTTTAAGGCTCTTCAGAATGGGAATGTAAATAAGGTTGTTCCGATTGATAAATCGAGTACGATTTTAACAATATTACTGGCTTTAATTTTCTTTCATGAAGGATTGTCTTTGTTTAAACTAGTATGTGTATGTCTGATCGGTTTAGGTACAATGTTGATGATTAACAGAAAAGAGGATGTGAAGTCTAATTCTTTAGATAAAAGCTGGTTGATTTATGCGATTTTGTCAGCTGTATTTGCGAGCCTTACATCAATTTTAGGTAAGATTGGTATTTCTGAAATTGATTCTAATTTAGGTACGGCCATTCGTACAAGTGTTGTATTAGTCATGGCCTGGCTTATGGTATTTGTGAAAAATAAGCAGTCTGAAATAAAATCTATTGATCATAAAGAACTCTTGTTTATCATTTTATCTGGTTTTGCGACAGGAGGATCTTGGCTATGTTTCTATCGTGCTTTACAGGATGGACTTGCAAGTGTGGTGGTTCCCATTGATAAATTGAGTATACTTGTAACAATTGGTTTTTCTCGTGTTGTATTCCATGAAAAGTTATCAACGAAGGCATTGTTAGGTTTAATTTTAATTACAGTAGGTACTGTTATAATGGCAATAATATAGGAGATTTTATGTGTAGATATAAGAAGATTGATTTAGAAAATTGGTGTCGTAAAGAGCACTATTTATATTATACAAACAGTTTAAATGTTGAAGTGAATATGACGGCTAATATTGATGTGAGTGAGTTATTATCTTTTTGTCATACCAATGGATATAAGTTTTATCCGACTTTGATTTATTGTGTGACTAAAGTGTTAAATCGAATTGATAATTTTAAAATGTTTAAAGATAAAAATGGAGATTTATGTGTGTGGGATTCATTGGTTCCAAACTATACAATCTTCCATAAAGAAGACCATACATTTTCAGATTGTTGGACGGATTTTACAGATGATTTTGATTCTTTCTACAAAAATATTACTTCTGATATGGAATTAGGAAAAAACCAAAGAGGCATTAAGGTAAAATCAGGCCAACCTGCAAACTTTTATTGTGTTTCATGTACGCCCTGGACTGCATTTACAGCGGTTTCAAGTCGTATGGTCAATGGGGGTGCTGCCTTCTTTCCAATCATCACAGCTGGAAAATATGATGATAATTATCAGATGCCTGTAAATATTACAATTGCGCATGCCGTAGCGGATGGGTATCATATTGGCTTGTTTTTTTCTGATTTGCAAAAAGAAGTAAGTTTAAAAAGCTTGAAATCAAACCTTAAATAAAGGTCTTGAATAGGGTGCTCTATTTACTTTTTGGGCAAAGTGTTATAAAATTTTTAATGTAGGTATAAATTGAAAAGGAGATATAAAAATGAATCAATCACCACTTCAAAAAGCTAGATACCAATACAGTCCAAAATTGCCTGGAATGTTAAGAAATGGTATTTCAGAAATCTGTGTTAAGGAAGGAAACGCAACTCAAAGTGTTGCAGACCAAGAAAAAATCGCGGCTTTATTCCCTAACACTTACGGAGAAAAAGAAATCACATTCGAAAAAGGAGAAAATACTTCTGCAGCTAAAAAACAAGTTGTAGGCGTAATCTTATCTGGTGGACAAGCACCTGGTGGACACAACGTTATTTGTGGTCTATATGATGCATTAAAAGCTACTAGTAAAGAAAACGTTCTTTACGGATTTAAAAATGGTCCTATTGGATTATTAGAAGACAACTATGTAGAATTCGATGATGCTTATATCGATGCATACAGAAATACTGGTGGATTTGATATTATCGGATCTGGACGTACAAAATTAGAAACTGAAGAACAATTCGCAGTTGCTGCAAAAGTTTGTGAAAAACACGGAATCACTGCTATCGTAATTATCGGTGGTGATGACTCAAATACAAATGCTGCTGTATTAGCTGAATACTTTGCTGCTCACAATACAGGTGTTCAAGTTATCGGTTGTCCAAAAACTATCGATGGTGACTTGAAAAACGAAGACATCGAATGTTCATTCGGATTCGATACAGCAACTAAAACATATAGTGAATTAATCGGAAACATCGAACGTGATGCAAACTCAGCTAAAAAATATTGGCACTTTGTAAAAGTTATGGGACGCAGTGCAAGTCACGTAGCTTTGGAATGTGCTTTAGAAACTCAACCAAACATTTGTTTAATTTCAGAAGAAGTTGCTGCTAAAAAACAATCTTTATCTGAAATCGCTGACTACATTGCAGATGCTGTTGAAAAACGTTCTGCAAATGGAAACAACTTCGGTGTTGCAATCATCCCTGAAGGTGTAGTTGAATTCGTTCCAGAATTTAAAGCATTGATTGCTGAAATCAACGAATTATTAGCTGGAAACAAAACAGAAGAATTTAATGCATTAGGTAGCTGGGAAGAAAAATATGCATTCATTGAAAAAGGTTTAACTGCTGAATCAATGGCTGTATTCGCAATCTTACCTCAAACTATCCAACAACAATTATTCTTAGAAAGAGATCCACACGGAAACGTACAGGTATCTTTAATTGAATCAGAAAAATTGTTCTCAGCTTTAGTTAAAGATAAATTAGCTGAAAGAGGATTTACAGGTAAATTCAATGCATTACACCACTTCTTCGGATACGAAGGACGTTGTGCATTCCCATCAAACTTTGATGCTGACTACTGCTACTCATTAGGATACAACGCATTTATGTTGATTCAATACGGATATAATGGATATTTATCAAAAGTATCTAACTTATCTAAACCAGCTGAAGAATGGGTTGCTGGTGGTATGCCAATCACTAAGATGATGAACATCGAACGTCGTAATGGTGAAGATAAACCAGTTATCAAAAAAGCATTGGTTGAATTAGATGGTAAACCATTCAAATATTTCGAAGCAAACCGTGATACATGGGCTGTTGAAACTGCATATACTTATCCAGGAGCTATCCAATATTATGGACCAACTGAAGTATGTGATTTAACAACTCGTACATTAGCTCTAGAAAAAGGTGAATAATAAATAAAAGAATGCTTCGGCATTCTTTTTTTAAAGGAGTACTTATGAAATATATGATCGCAAGTGACATCCATGGTTCAAGCTATTATTGTCAAAAACTCATGTATGCCTACAAATCCGAAAAGCCAGATCGATTGATTTTATTAGGCGATATTTTATATCATGGACCTAGAAACGATCTACCAAAAGAGTATGCACCAAAAAAAGTGATTGAGATGTTAAATTCCATTTCAGACTCGATTTTATGTGTTCGTGGAAATTGTGATTGTGAAGTCGATCAAATGGTATTAGATTTTCCATGTTTGGCGGATTATTCGATGTTGGATATAAACGGGCTCTTTATTTATTGTACACATGGACATTTAAAACCTGTTAAGTTAAAACCTGGATCTTTATTACTATGTGGACATACCCATGTTCCTACCCTTGAAGATCGAGATGGTATTATTTATATGAATCCAGGCTCTGTTTCTATCCCAAAAGAAAACAGCCCTCATAGTTATATGATCCTAGAGGACTGTGTATTTACTTGGAAAGATTTAGAAACGCTTAGCCAATACCGTTGTAAAGAATTCCCAAAATCAAAATAATAATGGCAAGAAATACATATACATATTTGCCTAAGAATTTAAAAGTCGGTCCAACCGGCTTTTTTCTTCCTTTGTCTAACTCTTGCTTTAAGCTATTCCATCCTAAAACATAGTAAATGGTGATGGCTCCAAGTAGTGCTGCAAAAGGAATAATATAAATTGTGACAACATCCATCCATTTACCTACGATATCTCCGTTTTCTATGCATACAGAAATGATGAATGTGATAATTCCACAAAGTAAAACCGCTTTTTTTCTAGAAATGTGAAATCGGTTTTGCCAAGATTCACACACAGCTTCTAACATATTGATCAAACTTGTGATTCCTGCAAAGGCTACTGAAACAAAGAAGAATAGGGCAAAGAAATTACCGAGTGGCATTTGTTTAAACACTTCAGGAAGAGTTAAAAACATTAAACTAGGACCACTAACGGGGTCAATGCCAAAAGAGAATACGGCAGGCATAATCGCAAGTGCCGCTAACATCGCTGCAATTGTATCAAATATTGCAGTCTGCATACTTGCATTTGGAATATCTACATCATCCTTTAAATAAGCTCCATATACAATCATTCCCGAACCTGTAATGGATAAGGAGAAAAAAGCTTGTCCCATAGCCATAATCCATGTTTCTTTATTTAATAGATATTCCCATTTAGGTACAAATAAGAATTTATAGCCTTCAATCGCACCATCAAATAAACTGACACGAATGGCAAGGATAATAAATAAGATAAAGAAGGCTGGCATCAATATTTTATTTACTTTTTCAATCGCATTTGTAGCACTTGTAAAAAGAAGTAAAAAAGTGACAAACAAGACTAAAAAGTGACATGGCACATTCGAAAAGGATTGTGTCATATTTGTAAAGAAAGCTGGAATATCATTTGTGAGTAATTCGTTTGTGACTACGCCTTGAATGCTTCGAAATACCCATCCTAAAATGACACTATATCCAATCGCAATCCCAAGAGATCCAAGTAGCGGAAGCCATCCGATATATTTACCAAACTTATTTTTCCAACAATATGCATAAGCACCTAACGTTCCTGTTTTTGCCATTCTTCCTAGCGCAAATTCAGCCGATAAACCAACAAGGCCGAATAAGGCAATGAAAAGTAAATAAGGAATTAAAAAGGCAGCGCCTCCATATTGTCCTAAGCGATATGGAAACATCCAAATGTTTCCCATTCCTACGGCAGAACCTACGCAGGCTAATACAAATCCTACCGTACTTTTAAAATTTCCATTTTTGTTCATAGTAATACCTCAATGCTTCTTAGTATAGCATAAAAATGATATAATGATTAGACAGGAGATATATATGTTTGTAGAAGAAAGACAAAATTTAATATTAGAAGATTTACAAAAGAATGGAAAAGTATTAGTCAAAGATTTAAGTAAGCGTTTTGGTGTAACACCCGATTTAATTCGTAAAGATTTGGCTTTTTTAGAATCAAAAGGGAAATGTAAAAAGATATATGGTGGAGCGATATTGAATCGTTTAAATGTTCATTTAGAAGATGCGAATTCTAGAAAAAATGTGAATACTAAGGAGAAACAAAAAATAGCGCAAATGGCCTATGATTTGATTGAACCCAATATGACCGTCTTTTTAGATATTTCAACTACGAATATTGAATTGGCTAAGTTATTAGTGTTAAACCCCATTTTAAGTATTACAGTTGTTACGAATATGTTGGATGTAATTCAAATTCTATCTTCAAGTCAAATCCATTCTATATTCATTGGCGGAGAATTTGATTATGCAAGAAATGGTTTTGTGGGCAATATGTGCGATGAATTTCTTCAACGATTTCATTTTGATGTAGCTTTTTTAGGCGTGGTAGGCATAGATGTAGAATCTGGTAGTGTTATGACCTATATGCCAAGTGATGGACAAACAAAGCGTGTTGTTTTAAAACAATCTAAAAAATCGTATATGTTGGCGGATTCGGATAAGTTTTACCAAATGGGAAATTATGAGTATGCCAAGATGAATGAATTTTATGGGATTCTACAAACAATAAAAAGTAATAAAAAGTAATAAAGAACTATTGATTTTGATCATAGTTCTTTTTATAATCTAATTGTAGATGGAGGACTTACTATGTTAAATCGTATTTCTATTCTTAAAGATAAGATGTTGTCTCAACCACGATATGTGAGTATTGAACAGGCTTTGGTTATTACGCGAACATATCAAGAAAATGAAAATAAATCCATTCCTTATAAGCGTGCACTTTCTTTGTATAACGCATTAAATGAAATTGAAATTGGTATGGAACCTGAAGAGTTGATTGTTGCAAATCGTACAAAGGGTGTTCGTTATGGTGTTGTTTTCCCTGAAAGTGGAATTTCTTGGGTGGATCGTGAATTTGAAACAATTCCAACTCGTCCTCAAGATAAGTTTAATGTGCATCCTGAAGATATTGAAACTTTTCGTAAGGTGATTGTTCCGTATTGGAAAGGTAAAAGTTTAGAGGATGTTATTAAAAATCGTTTTGGTGCTGAAATCAGTGCAATTTCAAAAGTGGTAAAAGTCAATCAAACCGATCATGCACAGGGGCATATTTGTCCGAATGTGAAGGAATGGTTAGAGCTTGGTCCACAGGGTTATATTGATTTAGCTAGAAATCATTTAAGCACATGTTTAAAATCACAAAAGGAATTCTATGAATGTGTTATTTTAGTCATGCAAGGTGTACAGAAGTTTATGCTTCGCTATCATGATCTAGCTTTAAAAATGAATAAAAAAGATGTCGCAAAGATTTGTGAAAATCTAGCTTATAAACCAGCTGCAACATTCCATGAAGCATTGCAGTCATTATGGTTTTTATTTGTCGTACTACATATGGAAAGCAACGCATCTAGTTTTTCTCCGGGTCGTTTAGATGAAACTTTATATTCTTACTATAAACAAGATATAGATTCGGGTATGTTGAAGGAAAGTGAAGCTTTAGAATTAATTGAATGTTTATGGTTGAAATTCAATGAGATCGTATATTTAAGAAATGCGCATAGCGCAAAATATTTTGCGGGTTTTCCAATTGGATTTAATATTTGCGTGGGTGGACAAGATCAAAATGGAAATGATTTTAGTAATGAATTAAGTCATTTGTTTTTAAAGGCTCAAGAAGATATTGGGCTTCCTCAACCAAACTTATCCGTTCGACTTCATGAACATACGAATGATGAACTGTTAAAACATGCGATTCGAGTTGTTTCAAAAGGAAGTGGAATGCCACAATTTTTCAATGATAAGGCAATTATCAAGGCGATTGAAGATTTGGGTATATCACATTCAGATGCCATGGATTATGCGATTGTTGGATGTGTGGAGCTTACAACACAAGGTAATAATTTAGGTTGGTCGGATTCAGGTATGTTTAATATGAATAAGGTGTTAGAACTTACTTTGAATCATGGTCGTTGTTTGTTGACAGGAAAACAAATGGGACCTGATTATGGTTCTTTAAGTACATATACTTCATTTTCTGAATTAGAATCTGCCTTTGAAAAAATGATGGATTATTTTATTGATAAAATGATTCCGTGCTTAGAAGAAGTGGAAAAAGCACATATTGATATTTTGCCAACTGCCTTTTTATCAAGTGTTATTGATGATTGCATGGAAAAAGGAATGGATGTAACGCGTGGTGGTGCGCATTATAATTTGTCGGGTATTCAAATGATTCAGGTGGCAAACCTTGCGGATAGTTTGGCGGCTTTAAAGAAGCTTGTATATGATGAAAAGAAAATTGGTGCAGCAGATTTAGAAAAAGCTTTGAAAGAAAATTTTTCAAACAATGAAGTCATGCGCCAAATGTTATTAAATCGTGCACCTAAGTATGGAAATGATGTGGATTGGGTGGATGAGCTTGGTGCAAAATGGGCATTGAAGTTTAGAAATAAATTAAGGAAATATACAAACTATCGTAATGGAGAATATCATACAGGTATGTATACGGTAAGTGCCCATGTTCCTATGGGAGAAAATGTAGGGGCTAGCTGTGATGGAAGATTTGCCAAAACGCCTTTGGCTGATGGTGGATTATCGGCTGTGTATGGTCGTGATTTAAAGGGTCCTACAGCAGTCTTAAAATCGGTGTCGCATTTAGATAATTCTTGTACAACAAATGGTGGTTTATTAAATATGAAATTTTTGCCAGAATTCTTTAAAACAGAATCGGGTATTGATAAGTTTGCGAATTTTATGCGTACATTTGTTGACTTAGAGATTCCACATATTCAGTTTAATGTGGTTCGTAAAGAAGATTTATTAAATGCTAAAGCACATCCAGACAAGTATCGTTCTTTGACGGTTCGTGTTGCTGGTTATACAGCATATTTTACAGAACTAGCTGGAGAATTACAGGATGAAATTATCGCAAGGACAAGTTATGACAACATCTAAAGGGTATATATTTGATATAAAGCGTTTTGCGACACACGATGGAAAAGGAATTCGTACAACGGTATTTTTTAAGGGGTGTCCACTTCGTTGTAAGTGGTGTCAAAATCCAGAGGGATTGTCTTATTTACCACAAGTTTTATATATGGAATCTAAGTGTATGCACTGTCTTAGTTGCGTGCATGCTTCAAAACATGGTGGAGTCAAATGTGTGAATGATAAAATTTGTATTTCAAGAAATGTAAATGAAGATTGGAACGCAATTTGTGATGTATGTCCTACATTAGCTTTGAGCATGGACGCCAAGGAGTATACAGAAGAAGAGTGTGTTCATGAAATATTAAAGGATGAAATATTCTTTAAAAGAGAAGGAGGAGTTACTTTTTCTGGGGGAGAACCCTTTTTACAAAGTGATTTTTTGATGGCTTTATTAAAGGCTTGTAAGGAAAAAGGAATTCATACGGCTATTGAAACAAGTCTATATACGGATTTAGAGAATGTACAAAGAGCTTTACCTTACTTGGATCAGATTTATTGTGATTGTAAGTTGTATGACGAAAACTTGCATAAACAATATACGGGTGTATCCAATGAAAAAATATTAAAGAATATTGCGTATTTACTTCAGAGCAACAAAAAAACGCACGTGATCGTTCGTACGCCTTTAATTCCGACTATGACGGCTTCTTTTGAAAATGTTTCTTCTATTTCAAAGTTTTTAGTTTCGTGTTATGAAGATGTTCATTATGAAATCTTGAATTATAATCCTCTAGCTCAATCTAAATATGCGTATTTAGATATGGAGTATTGTTTTAAAGAGAATCCAAAAATGTATTCTAGTGAAAAGATGCAGGAGTTCTATGATTGTGCAAAACAAAATGGTATAAAGAATCTAGTTATCGACTAAGGAGCTTAGGCTCCTTTTTTAAATTAAATTATATTTTTTGATATATGAAAGTAGCCCGAAATTTTCTTTCTTTGAGAAAAGTAAATGAAATGTGTTGTCGTTGAAATTATTAATGTTGAGATAAAACTTGTTGGATCAAATATCGATTATTCCTTTATTTATAGTCTTTTATGTATTTAAAGTCAGTATTATATGTCTTGTGTGTAAACACTGTGTTTATGATTTATTTAAATAAATTGACATATTTTGAAAAAAATTCAAAAAAACATTTGACGAAGCGAGAAGTATTTGGTAATATAGATGAGCACTGCT
>URHY01000058.1 GCA_900547815.1 uncultured Solobacterium sp. | reverse complement strand
TACCAGGCTGGATTCCCACCAGCTAAATATTTGGCACCGAACTGGCGCACACCTCGATATAATAATATACCCCATATAGGTATATTTCAAGTGATATGATTTGTGGCATAATAAAAGAAAGGAAAAAATTCTATGAAATATAATTATTATGTGTACCTGCCAAGAATTGGAACCATTCTTGTCATGTTTTTAACGTGCAGTGCACTCTTCTCAAAAGAAATCTTTTTTAATCTTGTATACCTTATTTTTGTCGTGCTCTTTAGCCAAATTCTATTTATATACGAAAAAAGACTATTAAAAAACAATGAACCACAATACGAAAAAATTAGTTTTCGCGATTCATTGTTGATGTATCCTATTCTATTAAAAATTGAACTCTTCCTATTTGCGATTGTCAGCCTATTTAGCGTATTGATCCTTCTATGCATCAATAAAACCATTATGGCACTCATCACATTTGGCGTTATCACAATTATTATTTCACTCTATTTCAATATGCGAAGACACTAGTCTTCCTTTTTTTCTGTCTGATTCAACATACGATATCCAACCCCCACATGCGTCTGAATATATTTAGGATTTGAAGTATCCGGCTCAATCTTTTTACGTAAAGTTGCCATAAACACTCTTAGACTTGGCGTTTCTGTACCTTGAACACTACCCCATACTTCACCCATAATATAATTATGTGTTAATACCTTATCGGTATTTTTAGCTAGAACACACAATAATTTATATTCAATCGGCGTTAAATGAATCTCACGACCATTCTCATATACACAACCCTGTGCATAATTGATTGTCAAATCTCCATTTTCATAGATACTCTCATTCACACTTGTTGTCTGACTATTATTTAATCTTCGAATTGTTACTCTTAGCCTTGCCAACAATTCATCCACTGAAAATGGTTTGGTCAAATAATCATCAGCCCCTAAATCTAAAGCTTTTACTTTATCTTGATCTTCACTTCTTGCGGAAACCACAATAATTGGAATATTCGACCAAGAACGAACCTTCTTGATGACTTCTAAACCATCCATATCCGGAAGTCCTAAATCTAGAAGCATAATATCAGGATTATAAGAAAGAACATTCATAATACCTTGCTTAGCTGTTTTTGCCAGGCGAAACTGATAGTTTTCCATTTCTAAAGTTGTCGTAATCAAATTTCCTACCGCAACATCATCTTCAATAACTAATATTTGCACTTTATTCATACAACTTCACCTCCACTGCCTCCAATAAAAATTTAAAACAAGCTCCATGAGGCTTTACATTTTCTACCCAAATCTTACCACCATGCGCCAAAACAATCGACTTACACAAAGATAAACCTAGACCCATGCCTCGTCTTGTATCTCCACTATGATTATTTTCCGTATAGAACATTTCAAACAATTGATCTGGATGCAAAACACCATTTCCATCATCTTGAACTTCAATTAATATCTTATTCTCAACCCGTTTTGTGCTTAAAATAATGTTTGAATTTTCGGGCGTATATTTAATCGCATTATTCATTAAATTCACTAATACTTGAATAATCAAACGCGCATCCATGTTGGCCATCAATAAATCATCCTCTAAATGCATAGAAATATTATGATTACGCTTATTACGTCCCAAATGATGAACAGCCTCTCTAAAAATATCCTCAATCATTTCTGGTTGTAGGTTCAACTGCATCGTACCATTTTCAATTCTCGTTATAAACAACAAGTTTTCCACCAAATCATACAACCACATCGCATCATTATAAATATCCTGATACAATTCCTTCTTCTTTTCTAAAGAAAACGCATTCTCATTTTCCAACAATAACCCTGCATTACCAGAAATAGATGTTAATGGTGTTCTTAAATCATGCGAAATCATTCTTAATAAATCTGCTCGTAACGCTTCTTGTTTAGCTTGTTGCTCTATCTTTAGATTTTCTAGTCGAATCCTTTCCTTCTCTAAAGCCATACCACACTCGTCCAATATCGCAAGCCATAAATTCTTTTCAAAAGAATCCATCTTATCTTTTAACACAATTCCAACAACACCTAACACTTCGTGTGTTCCATTAATAGGCAAATATAAACACATCGAATCCGAATGATAGCTTGTCGTTTTACCGGCTTCATGTCTATTTTCATATACCCAAGCTACAATACCCGTCTCAATTGGACATTGACCTAGTAAAATAGGCTCATCATTATGTGGATACAATATTAAATCTGTATCCAATAATTTATGTAGCTGTTTTAACATAGACGCATAAATCGCATTCACATCATTCGCCTTTTGAAGCATCTGGCTCATCTCCAATAAAACTTGTGTACGATACACTTGTTTGGCATTCTCGAAAGACTGCTTCTTTAAGCGTGTCATTAAAGAACTTGAAGACATGGCCACCACAAACATAACAATATATGTCGTAATATAACTAGGATCACTCAATAAAGAAAAGTAGGGATATGTAAAGAAAAAGTTAAAACATAATACAGAAATCAAAGATGCCAACAAACTATAGATATAGCCACTTGTCCATATAGATACAAATACGATTCCCAATATATAAATCATTATGGGTGTCGTAATCAAGAATTGAAAGTGCATAAAACCCTTGCCAATAAGCGTACAAAGAACAAGAATCAAAATCATCTTTAACATATCTTTCAATGAAAAATTAAAAGAATTAAAGTCAAAATAAAACAAGCGACGATAATCCTGTGGATAATTCACGGAATATATATCAATATCATGCAATTTAAATAAAGCCTGTTTGGCAAGACTCTTTTCTAAAACCACGCAACTTACCTGTGAAACATTCACATATTCAACAATCTGTTGAATCTTATTGTGCCCATAAAGAATCGTTACTTTAGCTCCTTTACTCTCCGCAAACTTAATATTTTCACGCAAACAACTCTTTGATGCCACACTCATACTTTCGTCTTTTGGTGTCTGCACATAAATAGCACTTAACGTCGCACGATTATTCTTCGCAATTTGAGCTCCTTTTTCAATCACTCTTGAATTATATTTTGAAGTCGATAAACATATTAATACACTAGCCATACGACAAGTATAACACAAGCCCACAAAACAAGCCCACAAAGAACCAAGTATCTTAACATTGTCTTAATATAGTGTTAGAATATTTTTATGGAATCTTAATACAGACTAGTGTAGAATGTGTTGAGATATTAGGATAGGTGGTTTTATGTTTAAGAAACGTATGAATCGCATTACCCCAGGACAAATGATCATCCTCAGTTTTGCGACTATGATATTTATTGGTGCCTGTTTGCTTATGCTTCCATTTTCCACAAACGATGGAAGAGGCGCACCCTTTTTAGATGCATTATTCACTTCAACCAGTGCCTCATGTGTAACCGGACTGATTATGCATGACACATCTCAATATTGGTCCCCATTTGGACAACTAGTCATCTTAACACTTATTCAAATTGGAGGTATGGGCGTAATTACGATGGCCATAATCCTATTTGTTTTGGGTGGCAAAAAAATAGGTTTTAAACAAAGATACTTTATGCAACAATCTATTTCCGCACCAAAACTAGGCGGTATTATTCGAAACACAAAATGGATTCTTAAAGCTACCTTATGTGTCGAAGCATTGGGAGCCATTTTATTAGGCATTCGCTTTCTACCTCGCTTTGGCCTAGTCAAAGGCATATGGTATTCCATATTCCATTCTATTTCTGCTTTCTGTAATGCTGGATTTGACTTAATGGGAGCCCAACAAGCCTATTCATCATTAACAAGTTATTCAAGCGACATACTTGTATCCAACGTCATCGCAGCACTTATCGTACTTGGTGGTTTAGGCTTCTTTGTCTGGAAAGATGTTGTTCAATACAAACGTCATTTGCACAAATATTCCTTACAATCTAAAGTTGTGCTATTTACGACAGCCACTTTATTAATTATTAGTACACTCTACTTCTACATCAATGACTTTAGCCATTGGAATATGAGTTTAGCTGATCAAATCAATGTGTCGATTTTCCAAGCCGTATCTCCAAGAACAGCCGGCTTTAATACGATTGATTTAAACAAAATGAATCAAAGCAGCATACTCTTTATGACACTACTCATGTTGATTGGAGGAAGCCCACAAGGTACAGCCGGAGGTTTTAAAACGACAACACTTGCTGTATTGATTCTAAGTATTCGTGCTGTATTCAATCATAAACAAAACCCACAATGTTTTGGAAGAAGAATTTCCATGGACACATTAAACAATGCCACAGCCTTATTTATGTTATTTATGGTATTATTCTTTACAGGAGCACTCCTTATTTCAGCCTTCGATCAACTACCAATTCTAGACGCCCTATTTGAAGCGGCCTCTGCCATTGGAACCGTTGGACTTACATTAGGAATCACACCCACACTATCAAGTGCATCACATTGTATTTTAATTTTCTTGATGTTCTTTGGAAGAGTTGGAGGATTAACCTTACTTTTAGCCATTTCTAAACATCAAGTTATCGCAAACGCAAATTTACCACAAGAAAATATCACAATTGGATAACAGGAGGAACATATGAAATCAGTATTAATTATTGGAATGGGACGTTTTGGACGTCACATGGCACAAAAACTATATGATTTAGGACATGACGTTTTAGCTATTGATAAAAATGAAGAAAAAATCAACAAAGTATTATCTTATGTCACGAATGCACAAATTGGAGATTCTACCGACGAAAGTTTTATTGACTCACTAGGCGTATCCAATTTTGATCTTTGCGTTGTAGCCATTGGAGATGACTTTCAAAGCTCACTCGAAACAACAGCCCTATTAAAAGATCATGGTGCTAAACTTGTTGTCGCAAGAGCCGTACGCGATGTACACGCTAAATTCTTATTGCGCAATGGAGCGGATGAAGTTGTATATCCTGAAAAACAAATAGGTAATTGGGCAGCCGTACGTTTCTCAAGTGAAAACATCTTTGACTATGTACAACTGACTCCAGAATATTCCATTTATGAAATTGCCGTACCTACCGCTTGGATTGGAAAAACCATGTTAGAACTCGATATTCGTAGAAAATACCATATCAACATTCTAGCTACAAAAATCAATGGAATTCTAGACCCACTTCCTAGTGCTGAACATACTTTCCAGGAATCCGAAAACATTCTTATTCTTGCGCAAAATTCAGACGTACAAAAATTCCTTCGTTTTTAATGAAATCTTAACATGACGCCTCTTTCTTTAACACCGTTTAAACATTTAAAATTCTACAATAAAGGTGTAAGAAAGAGGCGATTATTTATGTTAGGAATTTTATCAATAGGCTCCGTAATCTACATTTCTTTCTTAGTCCCAAAACTTTTAAATCACATTTTAAACATTACACACCATTAATGTATGCCACGAGCATACCAATTATCCCCATTTCTAAGTTATATATATACTTAAGAAAGGAGATTTTATCATTATGAAAACATGGAAATTAGTCAGTGGAATTATTTCCATTGTATTAAGTGTATTTGTCGTATTCCAAAGTATGATGGCAGGCCTTGCCAACGCACTAGAAGAAAGTGGACAATCCAGTGGCAGTGCAGGACTTGTTGTTAGTATATGCATGCTTTGTGGAGGAATTGTATCGATTGTATCTAGGAAGAACAACTCTAAAGGCACAAACATTGCACTTATTATTTTGTTTGGTTTAGCTACACTCACAGGCTTTGTACTTGCAGGAAACTATTCAGACCTATATATATGGTCTTCTTGGTGCTTAATCAATACAGCACTCGCAATCATTTCATTAAGAAAAGGTATCAGAAATTAAAACTGATACCTTTTAAATTATAATAGATCCTTTGTTTTTCGAACCAAGTATAACGGAAGATTTGTAAAACCATCATCCTTACGATACCCACGTTTAGAAAAACGATATGCATGTTGAGGTGCATTATTTGCGACATATGTCTTAAAAGAATTGGCAGATCTATCCTCACCACCCTTTACTTCAATCGGAATAATTTCCATTTTATTTTGAACCACAAAATCAATCTCACTATTTTTATCCGAATAATATCGAGGTTCAACTTCAAATTGTCCTTGAAGTTGTTGTAAAACATAGTTCTCTGTCAACGGTCCTTTAAATTGATAATCTGTTCTCAATAATATCGCACTATTATCCACGCCCGCCATTTGTTTAAGAAGTCCTGTATCAAACACAAACAGTTTAAACTGATCCAATTTATCAAAAGCAGATAATGGATGTTCCATCTTAGACACATTATATACACGATTCAACATACCAGCTGACACAAGCCATTCGATTGCTTCTTCAAAATCTCTAGCTCTAGCCCCTTCACGAACAGCACCATACATAAACTTCTCGTTGGGTTTCGCAAGTTGAGAAACAATACTTCTGAATACCATCAAAATACGTCCACTATTCACTTTTCCATTATGCTTAGAAAAGTCATTTTCATAAACCTCAATCAATTCTCTTTGTATCTTGGATACCATGGCAGGATCTTTATACTTGATCCATGAAGATACACATTCAGGCATACCACCAATAATAAGATAATAATTATAAGCATCTAATAAACGTTGATGGAAAATTTGTTCAATAACTTGTTCTTTTTGAATACTTTCATAATATGCATATAGCCCAGAATCTATCGCATTTAAAAACTCATCAAACGTCAACGGATAAACATCTAAAAGATTAACCATACCTACAGGATATGATTTTGGCTTAGCCAATAATGTGCCTAAAAGATTACCTGCCGTTATCACATGATATTCATTCGCTTTTTCTTTAAAATATTTAAGCGTATTTAATGCTTCAGGACACTCCTGAATTTCATCAAATATAATCAAAGTTTTTTCAGGTTCAATTTTTTCATCACTGATCATAGAAAGAAGTTCAATAATACGATTTGGATTTTTATTAGTTTCAAAAATAGATTTTAGTCCATCCTCCTCATCAAAGTTAAAATAAACATAATTATCATAATAATTCTGACCAAATTCTTTCATCAACCAAGTCTTACCAACCTGTCTTGCACCTCTTAATACCATAGGTTTTCTCTCAGGACTATTTTTCCATTGAACTAGCTTTAAAATAGCATTTCGCTTCATGAAACCACCTCTTGAATTTAAGTTAACACATTTTTCCATGATTTTCTATATCTATTTAGCGCATTTTTCCTGACTTTTTATAATTGATTTAACACATTTTTCTGTAATTTTAGATACCTTTTTTACACATTTTTTCTGAAGCATTAGAAAAAGACAGCATTTAAGCTGCCTATCTTACCATATCACGAGTGATGTCTTTTAAGCTTTTAGCTCCACACATCTCCATAGTATCTTGAAGTTCACTACCAAGTTTATCCACTAAGACTTGAATACCATCTTCTTTTGCTCCATAGATCGCATTCACAAATGGGCGAGCTACAATGACAGCATCTGCTCCCATTGCCAAAGCCTTAAAGATATCGACACCATTACGAAGTCCTCCATCGACAAAGATTTTCATACTTCCATCAACAACCTTAACAATTTCTTCAAGTACTTCAGCTGTTGCAGGCGTCTGATCTTGAACTCGACCACCATGATTTGAAACCACAATGGCACTAGCTCCTGCTTCTTTTGCCTTTAAAGCACCCTTGACAGTCATAACACCCTTCACAATAAATGGTACAGGTGTATTCGAGATAATTTTCTTTAACTGTTCTGTATTCATTCTTCCTGCAGGAGGCTGACAACCTTTTAAGAAAGGAAGTCCAGCTGCATCCACATCCATAGCTACCGCAAAGGCATTACTGTTTAAAGCTAAATCTAGTTTTTCTAAATATGTTTCTAAACTCCAAGGCTTAACAGTAGGAATCGCAAGTCCATTATTTTCTTTAATAATACGCGTCGCATTGATCATAATATTAGGATCTTTTCCATCTCCCGTAAAAGCACAAATACCTGCACCGATACAACCTCTGACTAAAATATCATTATAGCTGTTGTCATCATATGCATCTGAATAGTGCATTCCTACAGCTCCAACAGGCCCTGCAAAAATTGGATACTTAAATGTATGACCAAACAATTCTAATTCTGTACTTACAGATTCATTATCTGTAATTGTATCCATGTTGACACGAATATTTTTCCACGCATCATAGTTACGCATCGCAACATCCCCAATACCTTTGGCACCAGGCCCAGGCACAGTATTTCGACATGCCTTTCCATCACAAATTGGACAAGACTTACATAACTTTGTCCCCATCACTTCACGACTTTTTTCCATCAATTCCTTATAATTCATAATCATTCCTCCAATACATTCGCAATAACTAAACCTAATATTCCGGCTAATAGCTTCACAACCACAAACCAAGTCACACTTGCAGGATTGACTGAGGCAATAAAACCGAGTTGTCCACCAAACACAAAGGCTCCACTTAGTGAAAAGGCTGCATTTAAAATTTTACCCTTCCTATTCATTTTACTAAATAATGGTAACATCGCAATGCTTGTTCCAAAAGATAAAATAATTCCCATCACTGAATATTTATCAATATTTAGAATTTGACCTACTCTTTCAATCTGAGTTGAAAACTTTCTTAATATAATCTCACAAAACACCAAAGAACCACACACAATGATACTCATTTGAAATACAATGCGTAAAGCTTCATTAATCAATGTCGCATTTGTGAAGTTCATATTGAAAAAGAAAGTAAGACAAACTAGGAAAAAGAAAATATAGCCTACGATTTGTACAAGCTTCGAAAACAAAGTTAAAACCACAATGAGTGTTTTAAACGATATAAAGAATAAACCTATCAAAATGGCACAAATAAAAATAACCGGTAAAAATGTAAGAATAAAGTGATCAATTTTTAATAAAAAACCACTCACAATAAGAATAGGTAATAATCCTAAAATACCATAAACAACGCCTTTTAAATAGTGACTCAAATCATCTGTATCCAATTCATTTAAAAAGAGTGGCAATTGAAAACTAATTAAGCATCCTAAAGTGGACGTTAATAATACACCACAAAAGATAAGCACACTTTCAGAATGTGTCATCGACTCTATAATGGAATATCCACCAAGATCTGGCGCCAACAAACTTGAAATAATCATTTCTTTATTTTTGAAAAGAGTGGCATGACCATTTAAAAACGCAATCGCTATACAATAAAAACCTCCAACACTCATCATAAAATCGCCCATTGTGATAATGCCTCGATCAAAAGAAGTGGCTAATCCAAGTCGATTCTTAAACATCTTGTCAAATAAGCCTAAAGCGGCAAAGCATAATAAAATAAAAATAATCGGATTCATGCATTCATTCTATTATAAGAATGAAAAAAAGTCGAAGAAAATTTCTTCGACTAATGTGCGTTACTTGCCGCAACCTTAACTCTAGACCACAAATCCGCAATGATCTTTCGTGTAGTTTCATCATATTGGAATACTTCATCTTTATCGTAACCAGCACGAGGTGTATATGCGTTGATACCATCATAATCTCCGCCTTTTCCACCAAGCTCTTCCATAACTTCTTTATTTGGTGAAGTATATCCAACATAACTTGAATTATCCATAGCTGCATCATAGCTAGTGATATAACGAATAAACTCATTCGCAAGCTTAGGATTCTTCGCATTCTTTGGAATAACCATCGCATCTGACCATAAGTTTGTTCCACTTGTTGGCATATAGAATCCCATATTTTCATTTTCTGACATGACATAAGCCGCATCTCCAGAATAAATAAGTCCAAGAGCCTTTCTTGCCTGTGCCATATTATCAATAATTTCATCTGTTACAATTTCTGGATCCATTGTCTGAACACATTGTACCAACCAGTTGAATGCCTCGTTCAATTCATCCTCACTTGTCGTATTCATTGAATATCCAAGTGCTTTTAATGCCATCATAAATGAATCTCTTTCAGAATCATATAGATAGATATCTCCTTTATATTTCTGATCTAAGAAAATATTCCAACCCTCATTTTCCAAATCCTCTTCAGATACTTTTGTCTTATCATACACAATACCAACAGTACCCCAGAAGTAAGGAATTGAATATTCATTCTTTGGATCATAAGGAAGTCCCTTGATTGCATCTGACAATTCACTTAAGCACTCTTTACGTGTTTCAGGTTCTAATTTTTGAAGCATATCTTCCTGCATCATTCTTTGAATCATATAATCACTAGGAACTAATACATCATACGCATCGCCATTGGCAACCTTGATATACATTTGTTCATTTGAATCAAAGTTATCCATAACGACTTTAGCCCCTGTTAATTCTTCAAAACCAGAAATAATATTTTCTCCAGTATATTCACCCCAGTTATATACATGTAAAGTCTGTCCTGCATATGGTAAAGAACTTGCTGATTTATTTAAGCCAAATAAAGAAGCCACTAAACCAACGACTACAACACCTGCAACAGCCCATTTCCAAGGTTTATTTTGTTTTGAAGGACTTGTCTTTTTACGAATGATAGGTAAGATATTCACAATTGTTAATGTGATTGTGATCAACAAGACAACTAATGTACTAATCGCATTTACACTTGGGTTGATACGCTTAGACATTGTATACACCATAATACTCAAGTTTTTCACGCCTTGACCCGTTACAAAATATGAAATAACGAAATCATCAAAAGACATTGTGAACGCAATCAAAGCACCTGAAACAATCCCTGGCATAATTTGAGGTACAATAACTTTTACTAAAGCCTGCCAAGGTGTAGCCCCAAGATCCATTGCAGCATCTGCCAAGTTTGGATCTAGTGATTTGATCTTTGGCATAATACTCAAAATCACATATGGAATACAGAAAGCAATATGCGCAAGTAACAATGTCACAAATCCCTTTTCAATCTGGAATGTGATAAATAAAAGCATCAATCCGATTGCGGTAACAATTTCAGGGTTCATGATTGGAAAGTCATTGACTTGACTCACAAAAGCACGCAATACTTTTTTTGATTTTGATAAACCAATCGCAGTAATCGTACCAATGATTGTAGAAATAATGGTTGCCAATAAGGCAATCACAATTGTAACATACAAAGATTCCATCATACCGTGGTTTTTAAGCATAGCCTCATACCAACGCAATGAGAATCCTGTAAAATGTGTTAATGATTTTGAACTATTGAAGGAAAAAATAACCATGAATAGTATTGGTGCATAAAAGAACACCAATAATAAAGCCATGCCTACTTTACCTAATACTCTTTTATCTTTCGACATGTCTATTTTTCCTCCTTATTACGCTCTTCCAATTTTCTTACAAGCATCATTAGAAGCATCATGATTACAGCCATAATCATTGAAATTGCTGAACCAAAATTCCATTCTCCAACTGTAATGAATTGATTTTCAATCACGTTACCAATTAAGAAGAATTGTCCTCCACCCAATAATTTAGGAATGAAGAATGAACTTACAGCAGGTAAGAATACTAGTGTAATACCTGAAACAACACCAGGTAAAGAAAGTGGGAAAATGACTTTCCAGAATGTTTGGAATTTGTTGGCGCCCAAATCTTGTGCAGCTTCTAATAAAGATTTATCCATCTTCGTTAAAGCTGTATTGATCTGTAGAATCATAAATGGCAAGAAGTTATATACCATACCAATCAACACGGCAGCTTCTGTATATAAAAGTTCAGTGTGAATCCCAAACAAACTCAAAAAACTGCTAATAATACCATCACTTGATAAAATTCCAATCCATGCGTATGTTCTTACAAGCATATTGATCCATGTAGGAAGTGTAATCGCAAGAACTAAGATTTGTTGAACTTTAGGACTATTCTTTGAAATAAAATACGCAATTGGATAGCCAATCAATAAACAAATAATTGTTGTCTTAACCGCAATCCATAATGATCTCCATAAAATCAATAAGAAATCTTTGTCTGTAAAGAAACGAATATAGTTATCAAATGTAAGTTTAAAATGTACAATACTGTTGCCTTGCTGAATGACTGAATAAAACGCAATCAGCAACATCGGAAGCAACAACATAATACAAGCCCAAACAATATAAGGAATTGCTAATTGTTGAAATTTTTTCATTGCCTAGAATCCCATTTTCTCCATAACATGAATATCTTCTGCAAAGAAAGTAAGTCCGACTTCTTTTCCTTCCTCTACATAATCTGTTGTATGAATCTTAAATTCACGTCCCGTTGTCCAGAAAGTAACCTTATAAACACCTTCCGTAATTGTTTCAGGATCAAAATCATAATCAACATCTAGATCCACTGTCTCATTTTCATCATCCAACTTCCAACCTTGTGCATTCGCCCAAGTCTTCAAATCTGTATCAATAGCCATAGATTCCTTGATTTCATCGACTGTTTTAAAGAAGTTAAATGCAGATACAGCTTCATTAGCCTTCTTATTTTCAACAACTCTTTGATCTACAACCCAAATCTTACGGGTAATCGAAGTTTTATTATTTGTTGAGAAAGTAACAGTATATTCTCCTACTTCCTGTTTTAAATCTGTATCAATATCATGAATCGAAATAAATTCATCGGTTTCAGGATTCCAAGCCTGTGCATCAGCACGCGCAATGATTTCCTTATCATCAATATCCTTCATATCTTCTAAGTCTAAATAGAAGTCATTGGCAGAAATCTTTTCTTTTCCATCCTCACTAGTGATCGCATAGTTCTTATTAACATGCATATTTACAGTAACGTGTGTACCAGGAACTGTTTCCACCATAATTTCATAGTGAACACCCTTAAATAGTACACTTTCAACTTCACCAGTCATCTTGCCATCTTTTACATCCACAATATCAATATCTTCTGGACGAATCACAACATCCACTGGTTCATTTTCTTTATATCCTACATCCACACAGTCAAATGTAATATCATCAAAACGTACTTTTTTATCGCAAATCATACGAGCCGGAATAATATTACTTTCACCAATAAACTTGGCAACATATTGATTGACAGGCTCATTATAAATATCTTCTGGACTACCAACCTGTTGAATCTCGCCATCTTTCATAATAACAATCTTATCCGACATTGTTAGTGCTTCTTCTTGATCATGCGTAACAAAAATAAATGTGATTCCTACTTCTTGTTGAATCTTTTTTAGTTCATACTGCATTTCTTTACGAAGCTTTAAGTCTAATGCACTTAAAGGCTCATCCAACAGTAATACACTTGGCTCATTAACTAAGGCACGTGCAATCGCAACACGTTGCTGCTGACCACCAGATAATAAAGTAACATCTTTATTTTCGAAACCTTCAAGACCAATCAACTTCAACATTTTCATGACCTTTTGATCAATTACGTCCTTACTCATCTTCTTGATTTTCAATCCAAACGCAATATTGTCATACACATTCATATGAGGGAATAATGCATATTTTTGGAAAACTGTATTCAACTCGCGCTTATAAGCAGGCACTTCACAGATATCTTCTCCATTTAAGATGACTTGTCCTTCACTTGGTTCTAAAAAACCACCTAAAATACGTAACAACGTTGTTTTTCCACATCCACTAGGCCCTAATAATGTGACAAACTCATTTTCATATATATCTAAATCAATACCCTTTAATACAACTTGTCCATCAAATTCTTTTACAATATGACGAAATTGAATTAATTTATTTTTTTCTTGTTCCATCTATGTTCTCTCCTTGTCAATTAAAATACAGGCGGTGTAGATACCCATAATACTTTGGCATCTACACTCGATACGTTTTCTAAATAATGTCCTTCCTTACCTGTAATATAGAAGGTTTCTTTTGACTTAACTTTTAGTCTTTTATTACCAACAACTAAAACAATACTGCCCTTTAAAATATAGCCAAATTCTTCACCCTCATGTGCCTTTACTTCCTGAGATTTTGCACCAGGCTTTAAAGTCAATAAAATAGGTTCCATCTGATTCTTTTGTGCATTAGGAATAATATATTCTGTAATATAATCATCTTGCTCATTCACAAAAAAATCCTGGGTATGAAAAACAATCTGTTCTTCTTTACTCGATTGAAAGAAATCCGCTAAATTCGTTCCTAGAGCTTCCAATATATTTTCTAATGCAGAAATATTTGGACTTGTTAAATCACGCTCTAATTGAGATAAAAAGCCTTTCGTTAATTCACTACGATTCGCAAGTTCTTCCAAAGTCAACCCATTCTGGGTTCGAAGCTCTTTTAGTTTTTTTCCTATTTTCATTCAATCACCCCTATTTGTTTTTTATACTAAACTTTTTGTTTCATTAAAAGAACAAATCTATTATATAGGAATCCATCAATTATGCAAGAAGAAAGTAGGCGATAGAGTTTAAATTCTACCGCCCCTTATCAAACCATACGTGCCCTATTAAGGCATACGGCTTACCAATGTGAGTTACATTTTAGAAAAGACTTAAATGTTGTGATTCGACTTATTTAGTGTATGCATACTGAAAGAACCTCTTTTTACTCTGAGAAGAGGTTCTTTTCTTTTTATTGGAATCCATCAATAAAATAAAATCATCAATGTTAATTCCAGGGAAAACTATTTGAGCCTTCATATACGCACCTGTAACTAGACCCATACATTTTATGAAAAACTTGTTATCATATTTGACAGTTAATAATTTACCTTGTGCTTGTCCACCATGTTTCTTTCCGCGGCATGAGAAACTTACTCGTAGTCTTTGACGCACATAACCATCTAATTTGGTTATATCAAGAGCAGGTATGCCATGCATAACTCGCCCGCGTTCGTTAAGTAACAGTCTGATTTCTCGTGCAACTTGAAAAGGAATAAGGAAGTAATTAAACTTACCTCTTATGACTGGGTTTAAAATCTTCGTCCACTTCTCAAAGGAATGTGTACAACTTTTGGTACTATGTCAAGAAAAAGGACTCATAAAATAGATAAATTTTAAATTTTAATGCTTTGAATAATAATTATTCTCATATTGATTTGGCGATTCATAACCGCAATGACTATGAATTCGTAT
>URHY01000057.1 GCA_900547815.1 uncultured Solobacterium sp. | reverse complement strand
TAGAGTTTCCGATTTTGTTTATTTAAGCCATTTTATTTTTCATGCGTAACTACTGCCCCGTCAATGAACATTTGTTACTTAAGCTTAGGTGAAAACATTAAATATATTTAATATTACCCTTATTTAAAACGCATAAGCATCATATAACAAATTAAAAATATTTTTTAGAAAATTTCCCTTAAATAAAGACATTTATCAATAAAGTTAACAACTGTTTTATAACCAAATGAATGTAATCGGTTACACGAACGTTATTTCTCATTGACAAGAATGGATTTAACCCATATTATCTTAAGTACAAAGAGATCTTTTTCCGGAGTGAGAAAGATATTACTATTTTTTAAAGAAAAGAAGTTCATGGTGAGCTTCTTTTCATTTTATAGTCATTTAGAGTTGTAAAACTGCAGAATTATCATAATGATAATTTCATCTTCAATTTTCTACTTAATAAATCATAAATTCTTAATTAAAAACAAACCAATTGGTCCACATAACTTAAACCATTGTAGCATTAAATTAATGCTACAATAATTACACAGATCACTGGATTTTTATATTTTCGATGACTCATGTATGATTCAATCAACTATTTTTAAATTAACTTTTGGAATGCTTTATTTTTCACTTTTATTTGATGACATACATCTTCTTTAAACTCATTAATATTCCTTTGTGTATCACTATCCTTTGCTGTAATACCAATAATCGTTTGACAGTTCTTTCCTAGTTGCACTATACTATCCAAAAACTTTTTCATATCATTAGGTACAATACTATGTTGAACTGGCTCATCAAATATTAATACCCCAGGATGATTTCCCCTTTCACTCATAGAAACTTGTAATAATGCTATAGTATATGCCCAAATACCTCTAATATTATCACTTGCAGAAGAATCGAATTTCATGTCAAACTCTTCAATAATTGGTAAATAAGTATCTTCTGAAATTGTAATTTCATTCTTATTTATAACACTCTTATAATTATAATTTTCTAAATTTGATATAAAATATTTGCATAATAATCTGATTTTCTTATAATCACTTTCTGAAAATTTATTTTTTGGTAATTCCTCTTTACTTTGTAAATATGTTTTCCAATCATTTGAAAGATTAATGAACGTCTCCTTTTGATCCTCGATATACTTTGATAAACTTTCTAACTGATCAATTTTAGCCTGTAATGTTATTTTTTTATAAACTAAAGATTCTGACAGATTTTCATTTACTGCATATAAATCACTTCTTAATGTTTTTGCCAATCTTCTTAAAGTAAATAAATCCCCTTTTAATGATTGTAACTTTTCATCCAAATCTTTCTTGTTTTGTATATGACTTTCTTTAGCATATTCCAACATTTCTTTTTGAGCATTCAAATGCTGTATATTTTCATCAATACTCATTACATAATTTCCATCTACAACTGGAAGTAATGAATCTTGTATATGTTGGTGACAAACCGGACAAATGTCTTTAGATGTTAAACAATTGAGTTCTGAACCTAAACCTCTTAATTTTGCGGCATCTTTATTATTACTTAAATCCATATCTATTATTTCTAAATTATCATTTAAGATTTGTATTGATGCTTTTTCTTGTGTTATTTGTTCTTGCATCAATTTTATGTCCGTCTCATATGAAACTATTTCATCTTCGGTCTTGCTAAGTTCTTCTTGTAAATAGTCAAAATTATCAACTACTTTGGGTTTTATACTTTTAATTTCACTACACTCTTTTTTTAATTTTATAATATATTCATGTATGTTTTCTTTATCTTTTAAAATATGGATTTTCGTTAAAACATCGTTAGTCAACACACAAGGTTTAATTGGTATACCAATAATCTCACATTCTTCTCTACCACATGCATTTATTATATCTCTTGTCAATATTTCCCAATCTTTCGTTATCCTTTCTTTTTGAGACTTTAATTTTTCTTTCTTCTTTTCATTACTTAAAGTATCCAAATTCATAATGAATTCTAATACTCTTTTTTTAGAATCTTTAATTCCTAATATAGGCATACCTGAGAATAAATCTGCCCACCCATGCTTCTGTTCAATAAACATGCAAGAAAATATTAATTGTAGATATAATTTTCTTTGTTTCCCATCAGTAGTTGGTACTATCGGAAGTTCAAGATGTAAAAATCTCTCCAAAAAGTAATGAAAACCTTGTTTATTGACAGCTGAATTTGGCAAATGAACATAAGTATCTTCAACCCATCTTGCATCTTTAATCATATCCATTTGTGCATGATAAACAGTTATAAGTTTATTATCTCGATTTTGCATTTTGGCAGCTCGATAAAGAGTAACCACTTCTCTTCCATTTGATATTTGTAGATATATTTTAGATTCTAAAACCGCTAATTCTTTATCATCATGCTCAATACATGTTTTATATACTGACGTTAAAACTTTTTCTCCTTTTCCTCCAATTATTTCTTCAAATCCAAGACCATAATAAATTGCTTCCAAGATAGAACTTTTTCCACAAGTATTATCTTCGCTAACTAATAAATTAAGTCCTGATTTAAACTGTTCATCAACTCCATACAAGCCATCTTCTGTTTGTATTTCTATCCTTAATCGATCAATTCTCAACATTTTTACACCTCCACAAAGACCTTAGCTGATTAATTTTTGCATTGGTTAATTTTGTTCCTAGTTTGTTCAAAAAACTTCTTTCTCTAACCAAAACGTTCTCTTTTTCAACCATTTCGACAAGTTTTTTTCCTTTCTCAGTGAGTTGAAATGTTCCATTTTTTAATTGAAATACTAATTGATCTCCTATTGCATATTTTATTGCCCGATTTACTACAGGATCAAATCGAACAAAAATATACTCTTTTCGATCATTCACATAATCAAGTAGATTTATCATATACTCTTTCTTATTTAGTGCATTTGAAATAATATGCAATTTAATTAAAGAACAACCAGATCGACCTTTAGAAGATTTACATATAATAATACATATCTGTGCTATTTTATAACTAATACGATAATTATAAGGCACAGCATCTGGCTTAGACTGGAAAACAATCTCATCTGTTAATAAATAATTATCCATATTTTCATCTACTTTCTAAATTCCATTGAACAATCAGCTAACCACATACTTATGATATCAATTTTCAATTCTGATATTGATGCTGAATCGAAATATTTAAAATCTTTACTTAATTTTTGCTCAAAATCTCCTAATATTTCATTAAAAATCTTAAAATTCAAACTATTATCCATATTCATTCTAGTTTTTAATGATACTTCTCTTTTATATGCTTGCTCTAAATTGTGAACATCTTCGTAGATGTCCGCATAAGACACTCTTAATTTTTGCATTATTACTAAACCTTTTATATACGCCTCAACATATGTATGCACTGCGTCTTTGAAAAATTCATCATTTTCATTTACATCATTCATCACAGCTTTTACTTTCCGCTTAATATTATTTACTTTATCTGATTCACATTGATTCCAATCCACTTGCTTAACATTTTGTATTGTCAAATTTAACTTTTTATCAGTTAAAGATTCTCGAATAATTCTCGTAATCTCAAATTTAAAATCTTCTGCAACTTTTATTATAATGGCAAAATCATCTGCAATGTGATCATATCTTTCAGGATTGTCTTGCTTAGCTTTCATAACTTCTTTTCTTTTAGATTCTGCATGTTTAAGAAGTCTATCATCCTTATTTTCAGGAATAACAAAATGCCATTCATGTATCAAAGGAACACCCAATTCCGCTAGTCTTTTCTTATAATTTGAATCAAGTAATTTACCTAAATCACGAGTCATTTTATTTCTTAAATGATCATATAATTCATTATCTGAATAATTTCTTTCTGGACAGTAACACTGGATAACAATTCCATTTCTTGTAAATCCCTCAATTTCAGCATCTCCTCCTTGCACTGCTGGAATTTCTGTATAATGTTGATCCTGATATCTAAGCCGATAACATGACTGGCATAATTTCTCCCAAGAATTACCATCTAAATTTGCATCCAAAAAATCTAAAATCATCTTTCTGTCCCACCTAACAATGTTATAAACACTTTAATTTCAAAGATTGGCATAATTTATTACCACTACTATAAGTAACCTTATCCTTTCCCTTTTTATTCTCAAAATTTATTTTATATATTATAACATAACATCACTTCTTAAAATAACTTTTGACGTATCGGACCCTTATTTTTGGACATTAATAATAAATATATTTTTTAAAATCCTAACCAAATAAATATAGTTTTATCCAAACCAGTCTTAAAACAGTATGAGTTATAAAATCGATTAAACAAATACCATATTAAAGTTTTTTGACTTTGAAATCGAAAGAATAACTGCAAATTCAAAATAGTTAAAAAAAGACTCGGACAACTAAATGTTACCCGAACCAAATATCAGGTATAAACCGTTCAAAGGATATGTTGATTTTTAAATTTTTGAACTGCAAATTTACCTAATTCAACCTAAATTAATTGCGTCCTAAACAAGATTTGTTAACAAGTTTAACACTCTTCTTTTACATTACATTTAATAATTTTATGAATCTCCAGATTATATTCATCAGTTAATTTAATTACAACTTCATATTGTGTAGAACATTTTAAAACAGGTGTACCTATGAAAAGTTTATATATAGTTGTATCAATTTCAATCAAATGATTTAAATCAGTTATATCTTTAATCGGATACACACCTGACATTTATATTTGAAGCTTCTATTTCCATTTTTAAAAGAGAATTCTGTTTCTTTAATCTTTCTATTTCATTAGCCTTTTCGTGGAATAAATAATCTAACATAAAATTAGTTAAATCGTTAGTTAATAAATTATTAGTTACTATATGATAGTGGTAATTGGATGACAACTTAACTCATGTAACAACATCAAACCTAATAAAAACATTACGAAATATGAATGTAGTAAATATGGATGACATGTACTACAAATCCATCTATAGTGGAAGTCAGGCATTAGATGCATTAGAAAGATGTTTCGAGCTACAACTAAACAGAAAGTACTATAGACCAAGTGATTTAAACAAAATAGTAAAAAAATTTTCAAAATAGAAATCACATACAACATTTCAAAAAAACGAAAGTGCTAGATTAAACCTTGAATAAAGGCTTTCTAGCACTTTTTACTTTTTTCAACTGTCAAACTCGGGATATTATATCATTAAAAAAACTCCAACAACACTGTTGTTAGAGTCTTAAAATTATCTTTATTAATGCTGCCAAGCACCATCAGCACCAACATAGAACTTATCCGGAGTATATGTACTCTTTAACATAGCACCAGACGCATTGAAGAAATAGTCTTTTCCATTGATTTTCTTCCAACCTGTTACCATATAACCATTCTTGTTAAAGTAATATGTTTGATTTCCAATTGTTTCAAAATCATTTGTCTTGTAAGTACCATCATAATGTCTATACCACCATTGACCATCAAATACCCAATGACTTGTAGACCAAGCACCATCACTACCCACATAGAATCCATCTGGCGTAAATGTATTTGTCAACATAAAACCATCATCACCCAAATAATAATTACCTTGCCAAATAGCCTTAGCCATCTTACCATATGCATTCATATAGTAATCTTTACCATTATATTTAACCCAACGGTTTGTGACATAAACACCATCTGCACCACAATAGAATCCATCTGGCGTCATACTATTTCTTACATACAACCCATTCTCATCTACATAATAAGAACCAACCCAGTCATTTGTGACAAGATCACCATTCGCATCTAAATAACATTCACCAACCCATTGTTTTTTCACAAGCTTACCACTCGCATTCACATAATAATCTTTACCATCATGCTTAATCCATTGACTTGTTAAATAAACACCATTCGCATTTACATAATACTGATCTGGCGTAAATTCACTTGTAGCCATCGCACCATCTGCTTTTAAGAAATAAGCTCCGACCCAAGCATTTTTTACCAAATGACCATAGCCATTCACATAATAATCTTTACCATCATGCTTAAACCAACTATTCGTTAAATAAGCACCATCACTACCTACATAATATCCATCTGGCGTAAATGCTTTAGTCAACATCTTACCATCCGCATCCAAATAGTAATTTTGTTGCCAACCCGCAGTTTTCATAACACCAGAAGCATCAAAGTAATAGTAAGTTCCATCGATTTGAATCCATCCCGTAACCATTTTTCCATTCGCATCAAAATAATATGTATTTTGATCAATTGTAGTAAATCCTGTAGCTACACATCCTTCTGAATCAAAATAATAGTATGAGCCATTAATTTGAATCAATTGATTTGTTACAAAAGAATGAGTCTTATTTGAATAACACTTTTTCTTTCCATCCACAGTCTTCCATTCATAAAGATGTAAAGAAGGTACCCAAAGACCATTTTCATCCACATAGTAATCACCAATCCATTGATCTTTTGCCATCTTACCATCTTCCAACAAATAATTATTGCCTATCCAACAATTTCTTAACTTATAGCCAGAAGCATTGAAGAAATAATCATCCCCATCAATGTTTTGCCAACCACTCAACATTACACCATTTTCATCCAAATAATAAGAATTATCTAGAATCCAACCCTTCTGCATGCCGTCATTCACATCAAAATAATACCAATTTCCATTGATATTACTCCAACCCGTCTGACTACCCACAACATTTACACCATTAACACGGCCATACAATACTTCAGCAGGCGCTCCATTCATATTTATGACATCATTGACATAACCATATCCAATTGGATCTCCCGCATTAAACATAACACCATTACCACAATAAATACCCACATGTGAAATATAGTTAATATGTTCATACGTACCCTTAAAGAATACTAAATCTCCAGGCTGCGCTTCACTTTCACTAACAGGCGTACAATGACTTGTATACAACATAGCCGCATTTGTGTTTATCAAATTAAAGCTTGTACCACAAACCTGATTAAATACATACATACAAAGTCCAGCACAGTCAAAACCACCTTGAGAAGGATAACGACCACCCCAAACATAAGGCAACCCCTCATATTTTGTTGCTTCATACAAAATATCTGCGAATGTTACTCGAGAACGCAAATTCGGATTTTCCGCCTTTAATTTTGCAGCCTCAATCTCATCCTCCGTTAAAAATTTATCTAATGAAAAATGATATACAGGCGCCATATTCGATGACTTAGGAAGTTCACTTGAATCTGAACTCTCTTCATCTACAGTTTGAGTATCTTCTTCTTGTGCATAAATCGTTGATGGCAACAAAGAAATACACATCATACCACTCAAACAAAAAAGAAAAAATAATTTAATTCCACGTTTCATATTTCTAACTCTCCCTAACCTTGACAATTATATTAAAAATCATTTTACTTTACAAACCAAAATTATGAATTTCCCCCATAAACAATACATTTGTTTACATTTGTCAACAAATAAGAGTACCAAAAGGTACTCTAATTTTTCTTCTCCAAATATTTTTTTGCATCCCTTAAAAAACTAAGGGCAATCATCACAATCACTATATCAATAGGGAAAGCTGCGATAATACTAACACTTTGTAAATTGTTCATAGAACTTTGCGCAAACAATAATGCGATTGGCAACAAAATCAATAAGATACACCACATGAGCTGCAACGATCTATGAGGCATCTCATTCTCAGCCAATTCGTGATAACAATAACAAGATGCCGTAAGTGCAATCGAATCAAAGCTAGTCGCATAAAAGGCAATCATTGTAAATAATACGGCAACCATGACTACTGGAGCACAAGGAAGCGTTTTAATAATATTGACAATCATGCCGTATAAATCACCATTTTGTGCATATTGCGCCATAAAATCAGCCACACCATGCATCTGAAGACCCATTGAATAATTTCCTAATACAATAAAACTAATGATGGTCGAACCAGCCCCAAAAATATATCCACCAAGAATGGTTTGACGAATCGTTCTACCTCTAGAAATACTTCCAATAAAGAATGGAGCAGCCACACACCATACCATCCAATAAGCCCAATAATAAATGGTCCAATTTTGTGGGAAGTTGGTATTTCTTAATGGATCTGTAAAAGTAGAAAGACCAATGAAGTTTTCTACCATAGTACCCAAAGAAGTCAATCCCGTTTCAATAATATAACGAGCTTGTCCACCAAATAATAAGACGAAGGCTAATAAACCAAAGAAGAAATAGATACAAAGGTTTGCCAAACGACTAATTCCTTTAAAACCATGTAGTAATGAATATGTATATACAATACATGTAATGATTAGAATTACAATATTAATAGCTGTACGACTTACAGTTAAATGGAACAAGTCTTGAATAATTGTTGCCATTAAAGGAGTGGCAACACTAAATGTAGTAGCTGTTCCTGCAAGAAGCGCAAATACGGCTAATAAGTCAATCACTCTACCAGGCCATTTATCCGTATATTTACCAAGCAATGGACGACATGCCTCTGAATACTTTTGACGATTTCTTTTTCTTACATGAAGCATAAATCCAAAGGCAACGGCTAATACTAAATAAAAACTCCAAGGAATCAAACTCCAATGAAACAAAGGATATACCCCTGCCCATTGTTGAATACTTCCCATTTCTTTTATATGAGGATCCGATGCATACATAACCCATTCAGAAAAAGAATAGAATAAAATATCGGCGGCAAGACCGCAAGTAAACATCATAGAACCCCACGCAAAGAAAGAATATTTTGGCTTTTCATTCTTCTCTCCAAGAACAATATCACCAAATTTAGAAAAAGCGATATAAATCGACAACAAGAAAATTCCTAATCCTATAATCAAATAATAACTTCCAAATGTATCACCAAAGAAGAAACGAACCTGACTTAATATTACATTCGACTGTTCTGGTGCTACAAAAAACACAACACATAACGCAACAATAATACACAAAGGTAGTAATGTGATCATCCAATCGACTTTATTTTTCATTCTTATACCCCCTGTAGTTTGGATCTATCGCAATCAATTCATCCAAACCATCAATCTCAATAACATCTTCTTTTTTCATTGGCATAACACCCAATTGGTAGTGTTCTGGATGACAAAACATTGCGACATCATCCCAATAAATTTGACGATTCTGTTTTACATCAAACTCATACTCCAAATCCAACTTTAATTGTTGAGCATCCTTTTCATTCCATCTTGAAATACTATAAAGTTGCCAACCCTTTAAACCACCCGTACGACTACAAGAAGTGACAATCCCATTCTCTACTTGTTGCAGCCATTCATCCGTTCCATTCTCTACATATACACTGTTATAGCCAGAACGCTCAAACTCAGGCTTTAAGATGTCCGGATTAAAAATAATTTGATCCCCATCTAAAATAATCGCATTTGAAAGGTGGTCTCTAGCCACATATAAAGAGGCAATATTGTTACAAGTATCAAAATAAGGATTATCAATTACTTTTAAACCCTCATACTCCCTTTGTAAACCATAAAACTTCTCTTTCAAATACCCTACAACCACATAAATTTCATAAATACCATTCTTATGCAACGCATCAATGACAGTATCAATCATTCTTACACCATTTACTTTGACTAATGGCTTAGGTGTTTCTAAAGTCAATGGACTCATACGAGAACCAAATCCAGCCGCCATAATAATGGCTCTTTCTACTTTGAACATAAACACATTCCTCTTTCCTCTAACATTTTCTTCACCAAACGATAATATTCCTTGGCATAACGATATTGTTTCAATGAATATTCACCAAACTCTACTCCTAAGTTACGTTTATACTCACACCAGTTGCTCCACAATAAACCACAAATCGCAATATATGCATAGATCTTAATACGAACCATATCATCACATTCATTGTCAAAATACAAATCAATCAAAGTCTCAACATCATTACGATCATACATGGAATAAATCGCAAACATCGCAATATCAATATGCTGATCTTGCATACCCGCATATTCCCAATCAATTAAATACAAAGAATCTTTTGAAAACAAGAAATTATCTGGAACCGAATCAATATGCGATAATCCCCACTCTTTAGGTTGTCCATCCACAAATTTTTTTAATTCATAAATATGTTTCTTTGTCTCTTTATAATCCCTATAAATACTAGGAGTACCCTGCCAATACGATTCATACTTCTCCAATTCATCAAACACTTCAAACGTATGAGATACCACAAGCTTTTTATTATGAAAAGCACGAAGCTTTTTCATGCACTCACTCACATCTCCAAAACAACTAGGATCACACGCATGCGCATCCTCAATATATTCTGTAATCTTATATCCATTATCCGGATTCATATAAATAACAGGATCACAAATATGCTCATCCTTAATGACCTGATATACATCGTACTCATGTCTTCGATTAATCAACTTATCCGTACCCTCACCCGGAACACGCATTATATATCGTTTTGAATGAACCGCAAAACTAAACGAACGATTCGTCATCCCTTTCTTTAAAGGATAAATCGATTGAATATCACTCAACTTACAACCAAGCGTATCCCCAATAATATGCATCAATTCTGAATTCAACGTTTCCGTATCCTCATCCAAGTCCCTTAACTGCTCATATGTATTCACTTCAAACGCCTGATCAAATACATAAGGAGCTACAATCATCTTATCCTTTTCATACAAAGCATCTTCCCAAAAAGAATGCTCATACTCCCTTTGACAAGACATCTCATCTATACGTTTTGAAACAAAAGGCGCATCCTCAAATGAAATATAAGAAATACCAATCATTGTATCCCCCACTTCATTCATCTTTGTCTTCACAAGCTCAAACTTTTTATTTAAGCGAACCGAAGTATTCAATGTTTCCTCATTTTTAATCATGTACCAAGAATACAATTCACAAGCACTAAACGGATTTTTTTCACACCAAATATCACAAGGAACAATATACGTATTTGCCAAATTCGATGACACAAGACTCAAAGAATACATATTATTCTTTCTTGCATATTCCATGTTACAAACCAAATCCACATTGTATTCATCCATCAAGAACTCAAATTCTTCCTTCATAAAACCAACGACAACCTTAATGTCATACACACCCGCTTCATGAAGCTGACAAATCAAGCGCTCAATTAATGTTTCACCTTTCACTTTCAATAAAGCCTTAGGCACCTCCGTATTAATAGGAACCATACGCATACCTAAACCAGCCGCCAAAATGATGGCCCTCTTTGGTTTAAACGATTCAATCAAATTCCTACTTTGATCTGTAAGATTCCAATTCAAATCGATATATTCATTATTTTGAAGAAATTGAATCGACTGATTGATCTTCCCCAAAGAAAAGTCACATGCATCTGCCAATTGACGCTGACTCATCTTACCAAACTCATATATTTTCTTTAAAACACTCTTATCCACTATGTTCATATTATCGTTTTCACCTCGTTATGTGAACATTGTAGTATAAAAAGAAAAAGAATGCAACAAAAAAGTCAGACAATGTCTGACTCTCATATTGGATGAGTATAAAGGCTAAATAAATAATTATAAAAGTATATGAATTATCATTTGTTCTCAACAATTTAATTCTAGTTCAATCAAAAATACAAATCCCCCTTTATTCCCATCGAATAATCAATATGAATAAACTTACGTGAAGTTAAATATCTAGATAATTCGCGAATCTGTTGTTCATTTTCAATTGTATTAAACCGCTTTTTCCAATCTGCAATATATTCATATAATTGATCCTCATTGACCTTTTCATTATCAATCATCAACTGATCATAAGAATATAAAATTGTTGTTATCATTTCTGCCTGAGAAGCATCTTTGATTCGTTGAAACAATCTATAAGTTTTATTCACGTTCTCCTTATCTTCTTTTGAATACGCATCTTTATCTATTTTAAATTCATCTGTAACAAAAATTAAAATAGAATTTCCATGTTCTTGTTCATGCATCAAATTATTGTTTGATAAAATTGTATACATTCTTTTAATATCCGGAGAATACGGACCATATGTTCCCTTTTCAAATTTTAAATCTAAATTCGTCCCATATCTTTCCAAAATGTAACAAATTTTTTGAAATACAGTTCTACCAACTTTTAAACTATATTTAGAAACACTCAAACATTTTATTAAATATAGCACTAATAACCAATTTTTGTTAAAGCTTTCATGTTTAACACCTTGTTTAAAACTAAAATTTAATGCATTTCTCAAATACTCTTCTGTAATTTCTTTTTTAGAAACTCCAAAAGGAGCATAAATTTCTATATCAATCGGTAGCTCTTTTAATTTTTGATACATAATCGGCCCAACACTAGACCATTCAAGGCCACCATTCCCGCATCCCAATGGAGGAAATGCAATGGATGTAATCTTTAGTTCTTCGTAATTTTCAACAAACCAATCCAATCCTTGAATAATATATTCTAATTTTGAAGGAGACCTCCAATGTTGTTTTGTAGGAAAATTCAATACTTTAACTTCATCATTCTCATAATATGGATACAGTATACCAGGAACAATTTTTTTATGATCACACATCACTTTATATTGTTCGAACATTGCTGGATAATTCTTCTTGAAAATTTGAGCTATTCCTTTTCCCATAACTCCCACACAATTCACAGTATTTACTAACACTTTTTGTGTGGATTCAAAAATATTACCAATTTTAACAACTACCATTTAGTATCTCCTCCTTCCTTATTATCTATTAAAAAATAAATTTCTATCTAAATAAATAGGCAACCCTAAATTTAATTCTTCAATTCTTTGTTTTGCTTTTTCTGATCCAACCTTTACACACAATATATATTCTATTGGTACTTTATTTAGAATCAAAACTTCTGCACATTTGATTTTCTTTTTTTCATCTTTTTTTAAAGAGTCTTTATCATCCCAACTTTGACTCAATATAACACCAAAATTTAATAATTCTAACGCTTTATCAGGCGACTCAAAAATTGCTAACGAAGCTGCGGCATTTCTGTCTGTAACAACAGTTTCTGGTAAGTCTAATACTCTTTTATCAATACATAGTATACATAATGTATCAATATCTTTATTATGTACTAAATAATACAACATAGGATTTCTTGCATCAAAATATAGATTTGCATAATCATGCAACGGACCATGGTTAGGTACTCTTTTAAAGTCTCTTATGTTCTATACTGATAAATTTGATATATCTGTATTCTGTATATTTAGTTTTTTTAATAAATTTTTTGATAATATACCATACTGCATTATACTCTTTAGATTACTTAACGAGTTTATATTATACAAACAATAAATACTTGTATATCTATCGGAAACCCTACACATTCATTCTCACCTACCTATTGCTATTATACTCTATAACATTTAATACGAAAATAGCATTTATACTTAAAACAAATCTCATTTCTATTAAAGAACTTCTCAAAAAGAGAAGTTCTATGATGACTAACAATTTTTACAACGATTTGTTTTACCAGCCGCAATCGCCTGAGAATATGTTCCACGAACTAAATTATAAGATCTAATATTATCTGGAGTACGATGATATACAGGATTTGTTGATCTTCTTGACCAATATACCATTCTCTGTCCAGAACTATTATATTCCCAACCATCTTCTGCTGTACCTGTCTGCATTACACCTTGAGCATTGAAATAATAATATTCTCCACCTAGATAGCGTTCACCCGTTTGATAAATACCATTCGAATCAAAATAATACCATTGTCCAGAAATACATTGCCATCCTGTAACCATAAGTCCATTTGAACCTACATAGTAATTACCAATCCAGCGATTTGTGAGCATACAACCATCTGAACCAACATAATAATTACCAATCCAACGATCACGTACCATTTTGCCATCACCATCAAAATAATAATTACCAGCCCAATTATTCTGAACCATGATACCAGAGCCATTAAAATAATACCAATTGGATCCAAGCTGTTTCCAACCTGTTACCATATAGCCATTTGAATCAAAATAATACGTTTGAGATCCAATCACCTCAAAATCATTTATAGTATGCGTTCCATCCGAATGCCTATAACACCAATTACCACCAGATTGAACCCATTTTGAAGGTGTCCATAACCCATTTTCATCCACATAATATCCATCTGGAGTATATGTATCTGTAAGCATAGCTCCATCACTTCCTAGATAGTAAGATCCAACCCATGCATCTTTTGTCATCTTACCAGATGCATTCATATAGTAATCTTTTCCATCGACTTTAATCCAACGATTAGTAACATAAACACCATCAGCTCCACAATAATAGCCATCTGGAGTAAATTGATTTTTAACATACTTACCATCTGCTCCTAAATAATATGAACCAGCCCATGTTTCTTTAAATGGATTGTTATTGGAATCAACATAGTAATCCCCTGCCCATTGGTTTTTAGCTAATGTTCCTGTTGCATTTAAAAAATAATCTTTTCCTGAAACAGTAATCTTTTGATTCGTCAAATATGCACCAGATTCACCAACATAATAGCCATCTGGAGTAAAATCTTCTTTAACCATAGCTCCATCAGCTCCTAAGTAGTAAGCACCTTGCCAAGCATTCTTAACAACTAAACCTGAACCATTGACATAATAGTCTTTTCCATCATGTTTAAACCAAGCATTTGTTAGATAAGTACCACTAGCTCCTACATAATAGCCATCTGGAGTAAAGTCATTCTTTACCATGACTCCATCTTTACCTAAATAGTAAGCTCCTTGCCAAGCTTCCTTAGTCATCTTACCATATGCATTCATATAGTAATCTTTACCATCGACACGAATCCAACGACTTGTTACATATTGTCCATCAGCACCTAGATAATAATCATCGACAAACGCATTTGTCTTCATCTTAACCTATCATTCCTTTCCGCTTTGCTTCAAGGCACACATTGGAATTAAAATGTGCAATGAGCTTTGCTTTTATTTTTTATCTTTTATTTGTTACCATGTTCTTGAAGTTAGAAGTACACTACAGAGC
>URHY01000056.1 GCA_900547815.1 uncultured Solobacterium sp. | reverse complement strand
CAGAGATGTAAATGCATCCATCAATATATTGATGCAAGGCATATTAGCAAATTAAGTAAAAAACAACCGCAGGAACTGCGGGGATAGCTTGGTAAGAAAGGTTTCGATAGAAACCTGTTCCCAAGAATCTCGTCACTTCAGTGATGAGAGGTTCAAGGCCTTTGGCTTAAGAGATGCGATTACACCTATCATTGCCTTTTCGTATGGTATGCAAAATAAGAAGCGTGTTAAAGATGGAATCAAGTATGGCTTAATCTATACTATAGTATTAATGGTCTTGGGTACTCTAATTACAGAACTGTTCCCAAACTTTTTTGCGACACTATTTAATGCAGGACAATCTAGAATATATTTCATCAGTGCTGTTCGAATCATATCCATTAGCTTTTTGTTTGCGGGTGTAAATATTGCATTTCAAGGTGTGTATCAAGCTTTGAATGGAGGCATGGAATCCTTGGTTGTATCCTTGCTTAGACAAGCCATTTTGATTTTACCTTTAGCTTGGGGATTTTCAAAATTAGTCATTCAATATAAGATGGATGTTTCTTTGATTTGGTATGCATTTGTGATTACGGAAGTTTTATCTTGTGTTGTGGGATGGGTATTTTTAAGACGAATTGAGAAAAAGAAGATGGTGTTTGATTAAGGTCAAACACTTTTTCTTTTGTGTGGTGTATAATAAAGTACATATGGAGGAAACATATGGAACAAGATTCTCTATTTTCAATACAAGAAGATACAAGGCCTTTAGCCGATCGTATGCGTCCGGAAACATTGGATGAATATGTGGGACAAAAACAGCTTGTTGCCAAGGGAAATCTTTTGTGGCAAATGATTGAACATGATCAAGTGACATCGATGATTTTCTGGGGTCCACCAGGAGTAGGAAAAACGACATTGGCACGTATTATTGCACATCAGACAAAGAGTTATTTTGTGGATTTCTCAGCTGTTACTAGTGGCATTAAAGAAATCAAGGAAGTTATGAAACAGGCTGATACGCGTAGGGCTTTGGGACAAAAAACAATACTATTCGTAGATGAAATTCATCGTTTTAATAAGGCGCAACAAGATGCGTTTTTACCCTATGTTGAAAAGGGAAGTATCATTCTGATTGGTGCTACAACAGAAAATCCAAGCTTTGAGATCAATTCAGCCCTTTTATCTAGGTGTAGAGTATTTGTGTTAAACAGTCTAAATACGGATGACTTAAAAGATTTGATTATTCGTGCTATTTCCAGCTCAAAAGGACTAGGCAATTTAAAAATACATATTACGGATGAAGATATAGAGGCGATTGCCGCATTTTCAGGTGGGGATGCCCGCTTTTGTTTAAACACATTAGAGATGGTTGTATATAATAGTCCAAGTGAATTGGATGGAATTCATGTTTCACAGGATATTTTGAAGCAATGCCTTCAAAAAAGGTCGTTACTGTATGATAAAAAAGGGGAGGAACACTATAATATTATTTCGGCTCTACATAAAAGTGTACGAAACTCCGATGTACAGGCCGCTGTATATTGGCTAACACGTATGTTAGAGGCTGGAGAAGACCCTTTATATATCGCAAGAAGATTCGTTCGTATGGCTAGTGAAGATATTGGTATGGCAGATTCTAGAGCCTTAGAAATCTGTGTGGCAGCCTATCAGGCATGTCACTATTTAGGTGTTCCAGAATGCAATGTACACTTAACGCATGCAGCTGTATATTTGGCTTTGGCTCCAAAATCAAACGCTTTAGAAGTGGCCTATAATAATGCGAAAAGTGATGCATTAAAAACATTAGATCAGCCAGTGCCTTTACATATTCGTAATGCGCCAACAAAGCTAATGAAAGATTTAGGTTACAGTAAAGGATATGAGTATTCACATGATTATGAATATCACATGACGGATATGCAGTGTCTTCCAGATGCTCTAGTTGGTAAAGAATATTATGTACCAAGTGATCAGGGATCTGAAGTGAAGGTGCGTAATCGTCTTGCGCAGATCAAACAAATCAAGGCAATGGTGCATAGAAATCGTATGATGAAGCAAAATCCTAAAGGAGGAAAATCGTGAAACCACATGAGCTAATGAATGAATTACAATATGGTGAGAGTATAGAAGTAGAATGTAAAAAAGCGTCAAATTCTTTACCAAAATCTGTATGGGAAACATATTCTTCTTTTGCAAACACAAATGGTGGAACTATATATCTAGGGGTTGATGAATCCAAAAACAATCATTTTGAGATTGTTGGAGTAGATTGTCCTGAAAAAATAATAAAAGATTTTTGGGATACAATTTCTAGCGATAAAGTAAGTTCAAATATTTTGTTGGAAAAAGATGTTCGTAAAGAATGTATTGATGGCAAAAGTATTGTCATAATTCATGTGCCTCGTGCCGATTACAAGCATAGACCAGTTTATATAAACGGAAATCCTATGAAAGGAACATATAAAAGAAATTATGAAGGAGATTATCATTGTACAGAAAGTGAGATAAAATCATTCTTTCGAGATGCTAGCGATGAAGGGAACGATGGTACCTTGTTATCAGGCTATACAATGGAAGATATTGATGGAGATACTTTGCAGATGTATAGGAATGCATTTGAGGTACATAATCCAAATCATGTATGGAATTCATTGGATAATAAAAACTTTTTGAGAAGTCTTGGCGGATATGCTGTAAACAGAGGGACAAAAGAAGAAGGATTGACGTTAGCGGGATTATTGATGTTTGGGAAAGGTCTCTCTATACGGGAAAGATTAGAGAATTTTCGCTTTGATTTTTTAGATATGACAAATTTGATTGGAGACAGAAGATGGTCAGATCGTTTGACATATGATGGAACATGGGAAAATAACATTTACAATTTTATTAAGATAGTATTACCTAAGTTAGTGTCTGATTTAAAACGACCTTTTGTTTTGGAAGGTTTTCAACGGAAAGATGATACAGAAGTACATGCCTCTATACGAGAAGCAATGATGAATAGTATTATTCACTGTGATTATCATCAAGCTGGAATTTTAAAGATAATTAAAAAAGATAATGAATTTATTTTTTCTAATCCAGGTAGATTAAAAATATCTATTGAAGAAATTTATGAAGGTGGAAATTCAGTTGCGAGAAATCCTAAAATACAAACAATGCTGAGGATGATTGGATATGGTGAGAATATTGGTTCTGGATTCCCTATGATTTTAAAGACGTGGAAAGCCGAAAATTGGAGAAAACCAGAACTTTTAGAAAATGAAAACTTATCATGTGTTGAATTGCATTTACATATGATAAGTTTATTGCCTCAAGAGATAACAGAATATTTATCGCAAATATTTAAAGAGGATTATTTCTTGTTAAACGCAGAAGAACAAATGATTTTAAGCATTACTTATATGGATAAAGAAATTACAAATGAGAAAATACAATTATTGCTTAACACACATGTTGTTGAAGTTGGTAAATATTTATCTGATTTAGTAAAAAAAGAAATGTTGGTAGTAAACCAAAATGGTAGATGGACAACCTATAGCATAAATGAAAAGTATGGAGTATCTTTGATTTCATCTTTGGAATCAGATGAAGATTTGAATAAAACAGATAGAGAAATATTAGAATATTTAAAGAATAATAAGAAAATTACATCTAAAGATGTTATAAAGGTGACTAATATTTCATCCATATCAGGAGCTAATAAAGCTCTAAAAAGATTATTTGATAAAAATCTGTTGAAAAAAACTAGAATTAAGAATAGTGTATTTTATGAAATAAAGGAGTGTTAAAGTGGAAACCACTCAAAAAAAAGTGGAAACCACTCAAAAAAAGTGGAAACCACTCAAAAAAAGTGGAAACCACTCAAAAAAAGTGGAAACCACTCTATGAGATACAAACAAAACTTGGAGGATTACATGAAAATAGAAATTCATAGTTTACAAGAAACACAGGAATTTGCCACTAAAATGGCAGATCTTTGTAGAAACAAACAATTAGTCATTACATTAGATGGAGATTTGGGTGCAGGTAAAACAACTTGGACCAAAAGCTTTGGGAAAGCTTTGGGTGTAAAGAATGTGATCAATTCACCAACTTTTACAATCTTAAAGGATTATAAGCAAGAAGGTGGAGTCCCATTCCATCATATTGATGCATATCGTTTGGAAGGAAAATGTCAGGACTTAGGTTTTGAAGATTGTTTTGATGAAGGAATTACTGTAGTAGAATGGTCTGAATTTATTGAAGATCAATTGCCACAAGATCATATCAAAATTTCTTTTGAAGAAGGCATCGATGAAAATCGTACAGTGACATTAGAATATACGGGCCCTGTATCAAAGAGTATTGTGGAGGCATATCATGATTAGTTTATGTATGGATAGTGCTTATAAAGCATTAGTGTTAGGTTTATATAAAGATGGAACATTGATTGATGGTGTATCTATTGAAGCGTTCAAGAAACAAAGTGAAACGATTTTTGTGGAATTAAATCAATTGTTTGAAAAGACAGGTTTAGACTATAAAGACGTAGATGAAGTGATCATTACAGATGGTCCTGGATCTTATACAGGTATTCGTATTGCGATGACAATTGCGAAAGTATTCTGTACACAAATGCATAAAACATTAAAGTGTATTAGTACCATGCAGTTGTTTGCGGGCATGGATGAAAGTGCCAACGTTATTTTGGATGCGCGTAGTAAAAGAGCGTATGTAGCACACTTAGAAAAGGGTGTTGTGGTTGGAGAAACACAAATTTTAGAAGTCGATCAATTAGAAGATTTCTTGAACGAACATCCTGGAACTTTATATGGAGATGGTTATTTGGTGAATCAAGAAGCTGCAAGTTGTGATTTCTTGAAGAATTTTATTGAGGTACCAAGTCGTACAATTGAAAATATACATGCCTTAGTTCCTCAATATTTAAAAGAAAGCGATGCTTATAAAGCATGATTTTTAAAGAAATGAAAGACACAGATCTAGTTCGTGTTTTAGAGCTTGAACAAGCATGTTTCAAACAGCCTTGGCTAGAAAAAGATTGTTTATATGAATTGAATGAGAATCCTTTTTCTCATGGTTGGATCTTACTAGATGAAGATACAATTGTGGGCTATGCCTTTTTATGGGAAACCTTTGAAATGGCGCAGCTAGCTCGTATTGGAGTCGATCCAAACTTAAGAAAAAGAGGATATGGTAAAGAATTGATGATGCATTTGTTTGATCGAGCTCGAGAAGTGGCTTGTGAATATATGACATTAGAGGTTCGTGCCAGCAATGAGGCAGCCTTGAATTTATATCAAAAAATGGGCTTTATTCAAGTCAATGTATCTAAAAGTTATTATCCAGATGGAGAAGATGCCATTGTGATGACATTGGCATTGTAGGAGGATTATATGATTATTATCGGAATTGAAAGTAGTTGTGATGAAACAGCCGTTGCGGTTGTCAAAGATAAAAAGGAAGTATTATCAAGTGTAGTCGCAAGCCAAATTGATGTGCATACAGAATTTGGTGGTGTCGTACCCGAAGTTGCGAGTCGTATTCATGTAGAAAATATTTCGTATTGTATTGAAAAAGCATTGAAGGATGCCAATATCACTATGGAAGATGTGGATGCGGTTGCCGTTACGCAAGGTCCAGGCTTAATTGGATGTTTACACGTTGGTGTGCAAGCTGCCAAGACTTTGGCTTTTGCCTACCACAAACCATTAGTTCCTGTACATCACTTGGCAGGGCATATTTATGCCAATGAATTAGTTGTGGATATGAAATATCCAGTATTGGCGCTTGTTGTTTCTGGTGGAAATACAGAACTTGTTTATATGAAGGATGAAACAAGTTTTGAAATCTTAGGAGAAACGCAGGATGATGCGATTGGAGAAGCCTTTGATAAGGTGGCTCGTGTATTGGGTCTTGGATATCCGGGTGGTCCTAAAATTGATAAATTAGCAAAAGAAGGAAAGCCTGTTTATGAACTGGCAAAACCTAAGACACAAGGTCGTTATGATTTTAGCTTTTCTGGATTGAAGAGTAGTGTTCTACAATTTACGAAACGTATGGAAAGACAGGGCAAGACATTTGATATGGCAGATTTAGCTTGTTCATTCCAAGAATGTGCATTGGATGAAATCTTCTCTCGTGTAAGAGCCGTATTAGATGATCATAAAGATATTCGTCATTTCGTTGTAGGTGGTGGAGTAAGTGCCAACTCAAGACTTCGTGAAAAAGTAGAAGAATTAAGAAATGAATATCCGGAAGTTGAATTTACTGTACCTCCAATGTATTGTTGTACAGACAATGCAAGTATGATCGGTGTTGCTGGAACAATCGCATATCTTTCTGGAAGAAGAGCAGATGCAAGTTTAACTGCCGATTCAAGTTTAGAAATCCAATAGGAGGTTTTATGCAAGAGCTACGTTTACTTCAAGAAAAAGATTTAGAAAGTATATATCCAATCTATGTACATTATGTAAAGACAAGCGTTGCGATTTTTGATGTTGTGTCAGATTCTTTTGATGTATTTAAAAAACACGTGATGGAAATCTCAAAGACGAATCCATTTTATGTGGCACTTAATGATGATGTTTTAATTGGCTATGGCTATGTACACCCTGCTTTTTCGAAGGAAGCGTATAAGTATTGTGTAGAACTAACTATTTATTTTAAAGAAGGAAAACATTATGGTTTACCTTCTAAAATGTTAGATCAGCTGGAAACAGATTGTAGAAAGCTAAACATGCGTTGGATCATTTCATGCATTACTGATTCGAATGAAGAAAGTATTGCCTTTCATAAAAAGCATGGATTTACTATGTATGGGGCATTACCATCTTGTGGTATGAAATTTGATGCGTGGCATGGTGTGGTTTGGCTTTGTAAGAGACTGGAGGAGGTTAAAAAGAATTTTTCTTGTGCAAGTAATGCAACCATCTTGGGTAATGTTTCAATTGGCAAAGATTCAAGTGTTTGGTATAACGCCGTGATTCGTAGTGAAGAAGAAACGATTGAAATTGGGCAAGAAAGCAATATTCAAGATCAGTGTGTTTTGCATACGGATTGTGGCTATCCATTAAAAATTGGTAATCGTGTTACGATTGGTCATGGAGCCATTGTGCATGGTTGTACGATTGAGGATGAGGTGCTTATTGGAATGGGCGCTATTATCTTAAATGGAGCTCATATAGGAAAGCATAGTATCATCGGTGCTGGTTGTGTTGTGCCTGAAAATATGGTGATTCCACAAAAGAGTGTTGTGGTTGGAGTACCGGCTAAAATCATTAAAAAGATTTCAGAATCTCAGGTTTCTGACATTCTTTCAAATGCAGATCATTATGTAAAATTATCAAAAAAATTGGGTTAGTCATTTGGCTAATCCTTTTGTATATTGTAAAATCTTTGTAGTGAGGTTGACTATGGAAAACTTATTGAATTATGTACATTTAAGAAGAGATATAGACTTTTCTATTCGTCCATTTAATGATGTGGATATGTTAGTATGTGCCGATCTATCTTATGTGGATTGGGATGGCATTGTGGAAAAGGACGAGGTTTCTTTAGAAGAAGCATGTCGTAAATATCTTTCTTTATATAGTGAAGAGGAATTAAAAAGTAAGTATACATTTTCAATAAATCTTCCACATTTGATTGATGCATTACAAGATACGATTCGTTATGGAAATATAAAGTTAAAGAACTATAAAAAAGTCTATAGCGATGAAGATGTGATTCAATTTAGTGTCGTAACACTTGTGTTGCCAGATGGATCTTTCGTTATTTCTTTTAGTGGTACAGATGGTAGTATTACGGGCTGGAAAGAAAATTTAATGATGACCTATAGCAAGGACCTTCCTTGTCAAATCCTGGCGAAGGATTATGTCAAAGAAACCATTGAGAATATTCCTGAAACGAATTATTTGTTTGGATTGAAAAAGAAGAAGGTCTATCCAAAGATGTATTTAACGGGGCATTCAAAGGGTGGAAATCTAGCCATGTATGCGTATTTAAAAAATCCAGAACTACAGGAATATATTGAAGGTGTGAAAAGTTTTGATGGGCCTGGCTTTGTAGAAAGTTTCTGGCAAGGTAATGAGGATATATCTAAGATCACAAACTATATTCCTAAGGATAGCATTGTGGGGCGTGTTTTAGATCATAGAGAACAAACAAAAATCATGGATGCCGAAGGTTCTGGTCTAATTCAGCATGATACGCTTATGTGGAGTGTGGATGTAAAAGACTTTAATTATTGTGATGCACTCACAAAAGAGAGTGATGATTTATTGGAATATGTAAATAAGTTATTAATGGATCGTCCACTGGAAGAAAAAGAGCGTTATTGTCATTTGATTGGAGAATTATTTGATCGTATGGAAATTTATACGATTGCGGATTTAACTGAATTTTCATTTAAACAGGCATTGTCTGGAATTAAGGAGATTCGCCAATTGAATGCAGATGAAATTAAGTTTATGTTTGAAGTTGTGAAATTTATTGCGGTGCAATCCGCTCCAATATTAGTGAAAGGAAGAAAGTAAAATGAGAAAAATAGGTTGGATTGGTGCTGGCATTATGGGCCAGCCAATGGTTATTCATTTATTGAATAAGGGTTATGAAGTGCATGTGTACGCAAGACATCCAGAAAGGGTAGAACAAGCTAAAAATGCAGGTGCCATTTTAGAAGAATCGATTGCGTCTTTGACATCCAATGTAGATGTAGTTTGTACAATGGTCGGTTTTCCTAGTGATGTTAAAGAAGTATATGATGTGATTTTTAGTTGTATTGATGCGGGTAAAACTTGTATTGATTTTACAACTTCAAGTCCAAAGCTTGCTAAAGAATTGTATACAAAAGGAAAAGAATTGGGTGTTCATGTATTGGATGCGCCAGTGACTGGTGGAGATACGGGAGCTAAAAATGGTACTCTAACTGTTTTGGTTGGTGCAGACAAAGAGGATTTTGAAACAAATAAAGAAATCTTTGAAGCGTTTGGAACACAGATTGAGTATTGTGGCAAGGCAGGTTGTGGTCAACATGTCAAGATGGCGAATCAAATCATGATTGCGAATACGTTACAAGGTATTTGTGAGGCCATGTCGTATTTGAAATGTAAAGATGTGGATGAATCTTTCGTGTATCGCTTCTTGCGTGATGGAGCAGCAGGATCTAAACAATTGGATTTTCAAGGTAAGAAGATGTTAGAGAATGATTATGCGCCTGGTTTTTATGTGAAGCATTTTGTGAAAGATCTAAAGATTGCACAAGATGAGGCAAATTTTCCTTTGTATGGTGTAAATCGTGTAATCAAAGAATATGTGGATCTAATGGATCGTGGCATGAGTGATTTGGGTACGCAGTGTTTGATTGAGTATTTTAGAAAGCCACAAATCAAAGCGGTTATCTTTGATATGGATGGTTTGATGTTTAATACGGAGAAGATGTTTAAGGATGAGTTTAAAGAGAAGGCTAAAGAATTAGGTGTTTCTTGTCCAGACTATTTTCCAGAACCATTGATTGGTTGTGATTCAAGAAAGGTTGCACTCTATGAAGAAATGTATCCGGGTGTGACTCAGGTTATGGAAGAAATTCAGGAAGAACGCGTGGATTATTTCTTTACATATTTTAAAGAGCCTGGTAGTGCCAATATGGTTGGGTTACAAAATTTAATTGAGTATATTGAAGAGAATAAGATTCCTTATGCGGTTGCCTCAAGTTCGCATCCGCAAGCTATTAAAAAGTTCTTGTCGCATGCAGGTTTTGTGTTAAGTCCAAATGTGATTGTATCTTCTAAAGAGGGATATAAATCAAAGCCGGCTCCAGATGTTTTCTTGGCAGCAGCTGAAAGATTAGATGTAAAACCAGAAAACTGTTTAGTGTTAGAGGATAGTAAGCATGGAATTATGGCAGCTGCCAATGCGAAAATGCATTCCATCTTTATTCAAGATCAGATTGCGCCAGATGACGAGATGAAGGAATATATTCAAGAGTCTTGTACGGATTTAAATGGGGTAATTGATTATTTAAAGCGTTGTAAATAATTGGTTGCTACTTTATAATATTGTTGAGAAATTAATAGGAGGACGTAATGAAAAAAGAATTAGTCATTGTTCTTGATTTTGGAGGACAATATAATCAGTTGGTTGCACGTCGTGTTCGTGAGTGCAATGTATATTGTGAAATTTATTCATATAAAACAGATTTAGAAAAAATCAAAGCTATGAATCCAAAGGGAATTATCTTGACTGGAGGACCAAATAGTTGTTATGAGGCAGATTCACCTACATATTCAAAGGAATTATTTGAGTTGGGTATCCCAGTTCTTGGTCTTTGCTATGGCGCACAATTGATGATGCATGTATTGGGTGGAAAAGTAGAAAAAGCGGATCACCGTGAATATGGTAAGACAGAGGTTCTTGTGGATAAGACTTCTTCTAAAATCTTTGAGGGTGTATCTGAAAAAACAATTTGTTGGATGTCACACTTTGACTATATTTCACAGGTAGCACCTAGATTTGAAATTACGTCTCATACAGATAACTGTCCTTGCGCATCAAGTGAAAATGCAGAAAAAGGATTATATGCAATTCAGTTCCATCCAGAAGTATTACATACACAAGAAGGCTCAAAAATGTTATATAACTTCGTTCGTGGTGTTTGTGGATGCAGTGGTGATTGGAGAATGGATAACTTTGTTGAAGAACAAATTAAGGCTATTCGTGAAAAGGTTGGAGATGGAAAAGTTTTATGTGCCCTTAGTGGTGGAGTAGACTCTTCTGTTGCAGCTGTATTATTATCAAAAGCAATTGGTAACCAATTGACATGTGTATTTGTTGATCATGGTTTACTTCGTAAAAACGAAGGGGATGAAGTAGAGGCTGTATTTGGTCCAGAAGGTCCATATGAATTAAACTTCATTCGTGTAAATGCGCAACAAAGATATTATGAAAAGCTAAAGGGTGTTGAAGAACCAGAAGCAAAGCGTAAGATTATTGGTGAAGAATTTATTCGTGTATTTGAAGAAGAGGCTAAGAAAATTGGAAAAGTTGATTTCTTAGTTCAGGGAACAATTTATCCAGATGTTGTTGAGAGTGGTTTAGGTGGAGAATCTGCTGTAATTAAATCTCACCACAACGTTGGTGGACTTCCTGATCACGTAGATTTCAAAGAAATTATTGAACCATTGCGTGACTTGTTCAAGGATGAAGTTCGTAAAGCTGGTTTAGAATTAGGTATTCCTGAATACTTGGTATTCAGACAACCATTCCCAGGACCTGGTTTAGGAATTCGTATTATTGGTGAAGTTACTGAAGAAAAAGTAAAAATCGTCCAAGATGCAGATGCCATTTATCGTGAAGAAATCGCAAATGCTGGATTGGATCGTTCAATCGGTCAATACTTTGCAGCATTGACAAATATGCGTTCCGTAGGTGTTATGGGTGATGAAAGAACATATGATTATGCCATCGCTTTACGTGCCGTTAATACAATTGACTTTATGACTGCTGAATCTGCTCAGATTCCATATGAAGTATTAAATAAAGTTATGTCTCGTATTATCAATGAGGTTCGTGGGGTTAACCGTGTAATGTATGACCTTACTAGTAAGCCTCCTGGAACAATCGAGTTTGAATAGTTGGAGCTAAGCTGTAAAGCCTTTGTTTACAAGGGTTTTACAGCTTTTCCTTTATAGGATTGCATTTTCATTGCATTATTTTCTTCAACTGTTCTGTGATAGATTGCTGTATGTTGATTGCTGGTATAATTAGCAATGCTTTCAGTAGCAGATTGTACTTGTAATATTCCAGTCAGCTTTTTAGCAACTTCAAGATTCGTATTTGGATACAGATGACCATAAGTGCCGAGTGTTGTCTGTATTTTTTCATGTCCTAAACGTTCCTTGATAAGTAAAGGATTTTCGCCCATGCTGATAAGCAATGAAGCGTGTGAATGTCGCAAGGCATGAATTTTAATACGATGAACACCTGCTAAATTTGACAACTTTTCCAAAGCTCTGGGAAGCGTTGTTTTACTGGTTGGAGTTCCGTTATAACTTAGTACAAGTGGACAATCGGGAAGAACCTGTTGTTGAACACTTTGCCAAGCCTTTAGCTCATTGAGTGTATCTGAATCAATATAAATAGTACGGATACTTGCCTGTGTTTTCGGCTCAACGAATTTATAGTCCGTCATTGTTCGGTAATATAATGTTTTGGTAATGCTAAGCAAGCCTGTTTCAAAATCTATGTCTGACCAATGTAATGCTGACGCTTCGCCAATTCGCATACCAGTCATAAATAATAACCAGAACGATATAAACAGATAATGTTCATAATAATCTTTCTTACAGAGTAAGGAAATAACCTTTTGAAATTCTTCTAATGTCCAGAAATCAACTTTGGTTTTCTTGCTTTTGATATTGCCTATCATACGAGAGGGATTTTTCTTCGCAATTCCAAGAACAATAGCTCTGTCGAATGCGATAGAAAGCATTCCCTGTACGATACGAATGTAATTAGGGCTAAAATCTTTTGCAAGTTTCAACTGCCAGTTTTGAACATGGATAGGTTCGATTTCGTCTGTTTCCATTTTGTAGAAATAGGAAAAATGTTTCTTGATGGTAGTAGCACGATTAAGATAAGTGCTTTCTTTTACCTGTGTTTTATACCATGGCAGGTAGGTTTCTTCTATAAATTGCTGAAAAGAAACGCCATCTTTTTTTGTTGTTAATTCTTCGGTAGAAGCTAACACCAGTTTTGAATATTCTTCCTTTGCTTCTTTTTTCGTTCTGAATCCACTTCGGTATTTCTGTATCTGTTTTCCGGTAATGGGATTGTAGCCTAAATTAGCTCTGAAATAATAAGTTCCGTTATCTGCTTTCTTAATAGGGTCTTTTGCCATGATTTCACTCCTTACATGATATGCAAGAAGTACAATCAATCGTTTGTGTCTGATAATGTAATCCCTAATAATTCTTCCACGGCTTCTTTGGGTACTCTGTCCAATTTACGGGATTGGTAATAAGTATGCCCTTTTTCAATCATAAGTTTTTTTGCTTTTCTTATGATGTCTGCCGAGAAAGAAGTTCCATAACCTAGTGCTATGAGGTCTTTTTTTGTTACGGTAATCATAATCCTCCTTTCCATAGACCAGATAAGGAAATCTCAATATCTTGTCTATCAGTATATCAAATGATGAGCAAAAAAGCTCTATTAAGATGATTTTTTCTTGCAAAATCGTTGTTAGATAGTTTTACAAGCAATCAGACGGCTTCGGCAAGCTCCGCTGGTATCTCAACCATTCCCATTCCTGTGGGCTGAACCGTGTCATACGGGTGTATCATTATCCTGTGTTGCAGGTCATGGCAGAACGACTTTTCCAACGGTCGCTCCCAGATCATTGCATGAATCGCTATCTCCCGATTGGAAAAGTCACGGCGTACAACCTCTGATGGCTCACTGCAAGCACAAACGTATCTGACTGCTTTATTCACTTGTCAAAGAACTGTTAGGCTCTTGTCAGCCTGTATCAATTCATTTTTACAAATGGACTGATACAGAATGATAAGAAAAAGCGGAACAGGAAAGAGGGGAGTTTATTAAATCATGCTCCGCTCAAATATTACTTAATGTTCGTCTATTTCAAATTCACATATCATTTTTAAAAGGGCTTCTCTGATACGCCCCTTTAATTCCATATCAACCACAATGTATACGTTGCCGTATTCATCGTAAAACGGGCGTAAACAGCATTTTGATATGTAGGCTTCATAGAACAGCAACAGCTTTTCTATGGCGTTTTCGTTACCGTCCACGGCTGATGATATGAGAAAAAATGATGGAAGTGTGTGTTGCTTATTCTTCATTTGTTTTCTTCTCCTTTAACTGCTTTCTGATTTCTTCAAGTGAATTTCTTCTGTGCCTGTATGATGTGCTTCGGTTGATGTTCAGTTTTTCGCCTATCTCCGAATCGCTCATATCCAAGAAGAAAAACATCAATACAATGTTTCGGCTCTGCTCCGGCAACTGTTTCAGTGCTTCTGCAAGTTCTTCATCAAGTACACGGATTTCTGTACCGCACACATCGAATGTTGTATATTCACTTTCGTAATCGTCCCATACAATCAATTTCTCAACAACAATCTCTGGAAGCTCACAAAAGGATACTTCCTTTGCCTGTCGTCTAGCTAATTCCTTGCGGTAGTTACGGACAATGCCTTTCACAACCTTTTTGAGCTTACAGTCAAACTGACACTGTATTGTTTTTTGGAAGTCTGATGGTTTCAAAATCACACCCCCTTTCGCTATGAAGTGAAAAGTATGTATCCCTCTTTCCGCACCATATCTGTACGGCAGGGTGTGATTTGTTGCAGAATTGAAAAACTTTTTGAAAATATGAAAACAGCCTATTTGCACCAATAACAAATAGACTGTTTTTAAAACACCTGATATATGAGTTTTTAATTCATGTTCAAGGGCTGATGATATACTAAGAAAAAGAGGAAATAAATTCGGTTGTCGGTATAGACTGCCTGTTTTACTTAGAATCACAAATTGCTCCTTGACCAGAGCAAGCCTGTGAAAATAGAAAAAGGACAGCTCTGGTTATACCAAAACCGTCCCTATATTTTTGGACATTATAAAAGAGATTACCCACAGAACGGTTTTTTTTATTTACCGAACGAGGTAATATTTTTACTTGAATTTACAGTGCATATAATATGAGTTTTTAACACATTCTAATCACATAACATGAAGTATAAACTCATGCTAGGTGATTAAAAATGAGAAAAAAGAAAGATACTCACAGCTTTGATTTTCGTCCTTTAGGACTGGCAATCAGAGAAGCCAGAGAAAAAGCAGGGCTTTCCAGAAATGATTTAGGCGATAAAGTCTTTTACGGAGAACGTCATATCGCAGATATTGAAAATATCGGAAAACACCCTAGCTTTCAGTTATTCCATGATTTAGTTACCATGTTCAATATATCTGTTGACGAGTATTTCTATCCAGCGAAGAATGTTGAAAAAAATACAGCCCGCCGTCAGATAGATTCGTCACTTGATTTATTGACTGATAACGAATTAAAAATCATTCAAGGTACGATTGACGGTATCTTGAACAGCAGAGAGGATAAGAAGTGATTTGCTTCTTATTTTCTCTGTTTTTCTATACAGATTCTTCAACATTTATTTGTTGATCTGCTCCGCAGGTAACAAATAAGAGCCGACAATCTATAAGTTACAATAACTTACAAATTATCGGCTCTGCGTCTTAG
>URHY01000055.1 GCA_900547815.1 uncultured Solobacterium sp. | reverse complement strand
ACAATTTTTGAAGCCAACTTTTAGTCGACCCTATCTAATTGCGGATTACCATTTTGTTTTAATCTAATATCTCAATGTAATTCACATTGACATATTGTGTGGATAAAGGTTCACCATTTATTTTGGCTTTTAAGAAGAATTGGTCTACATCCTCATAGTTTTTATCGTCCATACAAATAAAGAATAATCCATCTTCATATTTAGCTTCAATAATATGATCCTCAGCAAGAATTTCTATGGCTACCTTACAAGGTTTTTGTAGTGCATAATATAAATCGAATAAGTCCATATAGTCAGGATCAAATTGAATCAAAGAATACAAATCATTCACAATATACTTCATGATTGTTAGATCACCAAAAAATTGGGAATAGATCAATCTTTGAGATTGGAATTCCTTGGCTATCAATAATAATTGAATAGCCTGATCTTCATTGCCTTCTTCAACATAGATTTTGGCAAGTCTAGAATAAATTTCAGGAACAGGATCAAAGGTGTTGGTTGCTCCTTGAAGTAAAGGATATAAACTCTTAATAATCTGTACATATTTAGGATAATCCTTTTGTACATAATATCCATTCTTATACATATCCGCCAATTTATAGGCAGCAACTAGATTACCTTGATCACTTGCGAGTTTATAGTAATGAAATGCCTTTTCATAATCTGGTTGTCCGACTCTTCCATAATAATAAATGTAGCCTAAACATTCATAGGCATTATTATAATCAAGTTTTGCGGCCATTAAATAATATTCTTCAGCTAAATCAAACTGTTTTTGACCATAATACCAACCACCAAGCTCTACCATATATTCTGGGTTATTTGTTTCTTGAATTAAAAATTCTAGGGCATTTATAAATTGGATATCATCTTCGTATTGGGGATACACCAAATCATAATAATCATCTAGAACTTGTTTTGCACTTTCGATTGTGAATGCCATACTATCTAAACCTTCTTTATTTCTTTCTTTAATCTCTTGTATTCCATCTCTAAAATAGGAATAAATGGCTTATTGACCTCTTTCTTCTTGGATTTATCACTTAAAAATCCCTCCAACATATTTTTTATGCCTAGTAGTGTCAATTCATCTTCTACACAATAATATTTTGGAGAATATTGCCAAATTGAATAATTATCATTATACATTTCTTCTAGCTTTGCACAATAGGGGCGTTTGTGATAATTAAATAAATATACAATTTCTTCATCTGTGTTGATATCCCTTAATATGGTTCCTAGTGGATAATAATTGTAGTATTGTACATTTCTAGAAACGTAAACATCTTCTTTTAGTTTCAACACTTCTTTGTTTTCTTTCTTTAACTGTTTATTCACATAACGATTCACATTCGTGTTAAAAATATATTTTAAACTATGTGGATTCGGTTCGATTTTTCTTTCTATATCTGTATTGATGAATAGATTTAAACCTTTTAATTCGATATCACCATTTTTATTTGAACACACATATCCATATATTTTATCGCCTTGAATTTTTGATAAAAAGTAAAGGGAAGTATTATATTCCACTATATCTCCTATTTCAAATGTAAATTCAATGTTCTCAAATAAATCAATATGATGTACATCACTATTTTTCAATAATTGAATCTTTCTTTGGATTTGAATCAAATCTTTGCTTGAGACTTGTTTTAAAATTCCTTTGATATTCTGGATGGGAATTCGATACACATTGTTTAAATATAGATAGGAATCGCTAAAAGCACCTGTTTTCTTATCTTTATGTCCATCTTTTAAAGTATATTGAATCTTTGGATTCTTTTTCTTTGTGCTTCCCGCATACCCATACAAATAGTCTTTGTCCTTTTTGATAATCAAAAAGGGACGTATACGATGGGGGTTATTGATATCCACTAAATTGTCTTCGCACACTGGCATACAACAAAAGACAAGATATCCAGGCTGAATGGTTTGAAATAATTCGTATTGTTCATCCAAATAATTGGTAGATTTTGCGACATACGTTTGTTTCATCTTTTTTGGTGGATTTAAATCCTTCTTTTGTTTCATCTTTTTTGATGGATTTAAATATTTCTTTTGTTTGATCTCAATTGGTTTTTCACGATGAAATAACCTTTTAATAAATTCTATGATTCGCATACTTCTTCCTCTTAGGTATAATTCTAACACATAGGTTCAAATTTTTTCGATTACATACTATAATAATTATAACAATCTTAAGGAGAAATAAACATATTGCAGAAACATTCGTTTTGGCTTCTCATTGGATTGAAAAAAGGGTACGATGAATCCCTTTGAAAATATATAAAGGAGGAGTTTTTTTTGGTGCGCTTATTGGAACACGCAAATCGTTATAGTAAAGAAAAGGTTTTTGATTGTTATAAAAGAACATGTCAAAACGATTATTGGGACTATGATTCCATGACAAGAAAAGAAATGTTAGAACGCATGATTGAAACCTATACCCCTGAGTATTTAGTTTCTATTTGCACAACATGGGAATTAAAGGCATTAAGAAGATTATTACGCAACCAAGACTTAGAAGACGATCGTTATCGTTTTGAAAAACATGCATTAAGCTCTAAGTTTTTATATTTTGATAAAGAATTACCTGAAGAATTCAAAAAGAATGTCAAATTAGCTGTTAAAGATATTGATTTAGATCAGAAGGCAGAAAAAGATGAACCAAGCTTAGTCATTCTTGGAATTATACGTGCCTTTGGCATCATTGAACCATCTTTGATTCAAGCCGTATGTAGTGCTTGTGCATACGATTATAAAGCCATTATTGAGGGGGAACTCTTCAATTTCTGGGCGTATTTAAAAGAAGATTATGAATTAATTGATCATAGTTTAGCCAATGAATATGTATATTGGGATTATAAAAATCTATTGTATAACATTCGCAATTGTCGTGTTGAACGCGAAAGATTCGAACCAAAATTCTTAGATCGAGACAGCTATATTTCTATCTTTTATCATGGTTTTGATGCGACAAATCCAGATATTAAAAAATTCTTTACGGCTGTTAAAAAAGAAGTGCAGGACATCACAAAGTTTAAAGATGAATTGTTCAACAATTTGCTTCGTGGTACTGTGAATGAAGATAAAATCGATTTAATTCCATTCTTTAATGGATTCTCAGATTCTTTGACAAATCGCTATCGCAAAGCTGTTGTACAAATTTCATTACCAAATTATTATGGGCTTAGTATGAAAGGCTACAAAGAAGCACATGAGCATGTATCTTTTAATGATAAGCTTCGTGCTCTAAATGAGAAACAAACTTATGCTTATTTAGAGCAAAAAGATACACGCCTATTCTATAAGTTGTATTTTAGCGTCTTAGATTATGTGAATGCTTTGGAACAAATTATCCCAAACAAAAAAATTGATCCAAACACATATATTGAACCCGATGACTTAGTCAATGTGATCGAAGTGTTCTGGAAAGATAAAGATCGTTTTATTGATGATTATGTTCAAAAGAATCCTTTGAATCTAACATATCGTAATTTGAATATTATAAAAGATTTTAAATATGGCATGCGCAAAAACTTTTTGTTGGCTGTCTATGAAAAGAATTATACGGTATTAAATGATGAAGGCATCAACTATATGGTCAAGGGTTTAAATGAAAACTTAGATAAATTTATTCCGGCCGAAAAAACACCTATGTTGATCCAAACCGCTATTATGCCATTTAATGGGATGATCATCTATGATGGTTTTATTTCAAAGGCCGATATACAGCTTAGCCAAGAACTCGTCTCAAAGGCATTTGAAGATTATAGTTACGGGCAAAAGATTTACTCGTTGTTGCCAAAAAATTTGAATTAAAAGGAGTATTATGAGCTCATTAATACAAGAAATCAATCATTATCCAAAAGAATCTGTGTACAGTCAATTTTTTCGGATATGTTTTCCGGATGATGTGTTTTATGAAAAAATTACTCGTAAACAAATGGTTGAGCTAATTATTCAACAATATACACCAGAAAATATTGTAGATGTTTGTACAGTAAAAGAACTAAAACTTTTAAAACGAATCGTTGAAAACAATTATAAAGAAGTGGATGTTCATAGTATGCCATTTGAAAAGGTGGCGCTTTATCGAAAATATTTATTATTTGAAAATGAAATTCCAGATGAGCTGAAGGAAAGTGTTATAGAGGCTTTAAAATTTGTGGATTTTGAGCAAAAAGAAAAACAAGATGAACCTTTACTTTGTTTAATTGGATTTGTTCGCAGTTGTGGAGCTATTGATCCCATGGTTGTTCAAAGGCAAGCACAAAAGTATGGCTTGGATCTTAGAAATTTGGAAACCTATCCATTATTTAATTTCTGGACATACTATACATTTGATTATTTGATGCCAGATGATACTTATGGAGAAGCTATATTGTATTATGATTCAATTCCATATATGGATGTGATCGCAAATACGCGTCTAGATTATGAATTGATGGCTCCTGTGTTTTTAAAACCAGAAAGCTATCTGTCCATTTTCTATAATGGGTATGATGATACGGATCCAGATGTACATGCATTATTTGATCATTTTAAAAAGAGTGAAGATGTATTTGATTTTCTAAAAATGGAACGCATTCTTGAATGTATTGAATCATGTCGTATGACTGAACATTTGATTACATTTTTTCCAAAATTAGAACAATTTGATCCGAAAACAAAAGAATTATTCAAAAAAGCTATATATAAAATGCCGATGCCATATTTAACAGGCATGACACTGCAGCGTTATTCGTCAAAATGAAAAGGTAGAAATCTTAAAACTGGATTTCTACCTTTTTCCTATAGTTTTAATTGTTGTCTACCACAATCTTACCAGATTGAATGACTCTATTAATTTTTCTTACATTTGAAATATTCTCTAATGGATTTTCATTTAAACAAACCAAATCAGCCTGTTTGCCCACTTCAATCGAACCATAATCTTTTTCAACACCAACGCATTTTGCAGAATTGATTGTTGCAATTTTTAAAATATCCATGTTTGGAATGTTGAGTTTAGATAGAAGTTCCATTTCATAAGCTGTATTCGAATGATAGTTAAATGGTGTACCTGCATCGGTTCCTAAGGCAATCTGAATGTCTTTATCATACGCCTTTTTTACACTTTCAACATGGGCATCCTTGACTTTTAACGTCTTGTCTACGGCATACTTAGCTACTCCGTTTTCTACACCCTTATCAATAATGCATTGAGGAGCACATAGGGTAGGGACTAAGAATGTATTTTGTTGTTTCATGAGTTCTAAACATTCATCATCTAAAAAACAACCATGTTCAATAGAATCAACACCTGCATATAAGGCATTTTTAATACCTTGAAGCCCTTGTGCATGTGTAGCTGTTTTTCTTCCGGCTTTATGAGCCTCTTCAACCATAATCTTCATTTCATCTATATTAAATTGTGCATTACCAGGCTCAACACCTTTGGTCATTACTCCACCTGTAGCCATCATTTTAATCAAGTCGACACCGGCTTTAAGTTGTGTACGAACAGCTTTTAAACAAGCATCTTTTCCATCTGCTTCAATACCTTCTTGCCATCCATGACCACCTGTCATACAAATCATTTTACCAGCACAATACATATGAGGTCCTTCAATCACATGATTTTCAATAGCTTCTTTAATTTGAAGGTCATAGTTTTCTTCCGTACCCACAGCACGAATAAATGTTACTCCAGATTGAAGATATTCTTTACAGTGCTTTTGTGCATAGAATATCTTCTCTATTAAGCTAAATTCTTTTTTTGAGTCGAATCCGACAGGATAAAGAATGTGGACATGGCAGTTAAAGAAGCCTGGCGTAATTGTATTTACTTCAATCACTTCATCTTCTGTTTTATGATAATCTTCAATAGATGTGATTTTATCATCTTCGATTGTGATTAACTGATCTTTTTTTGGTGTATCACTAATACCATCAATCATTATCTTTGCGTGTATTACTAATTTATTCATAATCAAATCCATCCTTTCTTAAAATTTTACTCAAGAAATGTGCTTATGCAAGTGTTTACAGAAAATAAATGTAAAAAAAGAGGGAATCAAACGATTCCCTAAAGCATTGACTTAAATAAAATGTCATTATAGTCTGGTAAAGGCCAGTCTTCTTTAGAAACATTGGTTTCAATCTCATCTGTTAATTGGCGAATTGTTTCCATTAATGGAAGTAGTTCATCAGCCGCAAAACGAGCTGCTTGTTTTTCTGTGGTTGTTTCTTTTTTGATCAAAGTTTCTAGTGTATCCAAGTGATTTGATACAAGTTCTAATGGAGTGTTGATATTTTTCAAGATCTTTACTTCTAGAGGAGCATCAATTCCACTTGATTTCTTTGTTTGAATGATTTGAGCTAGTTTAGCCTCATAACTAAAGATGGCAGGTAAGATTTGTTTTCTTAACATGTATGCCATGGTTTTAGCTTCGATTTGTACTACTTGGTAGTAGTTTGTTAGTAGGATACTTTCACGAGCATGTAATTCACTTGCTGAATATACATTGTGTTTTTCAAATAATTGAAGATTCTTTGGATCTGTATAGTGAGGAAGTGCATCCGCCGTTGTTTTTAGTTCTAATAAGCCACGTTTCACTGCTTCTTTTTTCCATTCATCTGAATATCCATTTCCAGAGAAGATAATACGATTATGATTTTTTAATGTCTTTTGAATCAACGCAATCAAAGCCTTTGTCATATCTTCTTGTTTTACACATTCTAATTCATCTGCAAACTGCGTTAATTCTTCAGCTACGATTGTATTTAAAATTGTGTTAGGACAAGAAATATTCAAGTTGGATCCAAGCATTCTGAATTCAAATTTATTTCCAGTAAAGGCAAATGGAGAAGTACGGTTACGGTCTGTAGAATCTTTTGCGATTGGAGGTAAAGTAGAAACTCCTAATTCCAATTTACGATCGATTGTATCTACGTACTCATTTCCAGCTTCGATTGCTTCCAAAATAGCGGTTAATTCTTCACCTAAATAGATGGAGATAATAGCTGGTGGAGCTTCATCAGCACCTAAACGATGATCGTTTCCAGCGCTCGCAACAGAGATTCTTAACAAGTCTTGATATTCATCAACACCTTTAATAATAGCTGCTAAAACAGTTAAGAAACGAATATTGTCTTTTGGAGAATCACCTGGTTCTAGAATATTTTCTCCTTCTTCTGTACAGAATGACCAGTTGTTGTGTTTACCACTACCATTAACTCCATCAAATGGTTTTTCATGTAATAAACATACCAAGCCATGATGAGAAGCAACTTTTTGTAAAACTTCCATAGTCAATTGGTTTTGGTCATTCGCAATATTTGTTGTCGTAAATACTGGCGCTAACTCAAATTGACATGGAGCCACTTCTTTATGTTCTGTTTTTGCGTATACACCCAATTTCCAAAGTTCTTCATCCACTTCTTCCATGTAGGCTTTAACTCGTTCAGACAAGCTTCCAAAATAGTGATCGTCTAATTCTTGACCTTTAACGGGAGCTGCACCAAATAGCGTACGTCCTGTAACCAATAGGTCTAAACGCTCTTTAAACATTGCTTCATCAATTAAGAAATATTCTTGCTCAGGACCTACAGTTGTTTTGATTTTATGGATATCGTAGCCCATAATGTTCAATAAACGAACGGCTGCCTTATTTAATGCATCATTACTTCTTAATAATGGTGTTTTCTTATCCAAAGCACTACCATCGTAAGAACAGAATAAAGTTGGTATATATAATGTCTTTTCTTTGACAAAAGCTAAAGAAGTTGGATCCCAAGCTGTATATCCTCTAGCTTCAAATGTGGCACGCAACCCTCCACTTGGAAAACTTGAAGCATCGGGTTCACCTTTGATCAATTCTTTTCCTCTAAAATCTGAAATAACAGATGTTGGCCCAGTTGGATTGATAAACGCATCATGTTTTTCAGCCGTAATTCCTGTCATTGGCTGGAACCAGTGAGTATAATGTGTTGCACCCTTATCCATAGCCCAGTCTTTCATGGCATTTGCGACTACATCAGCGATTTCTTTAGGAAGCTCTTTTCCTTTTTCCATTACGTCCATCATTTGTTTGTAGACGGCATGAGGCAAATATCTTTGCATAGCAGATGTACTGAATACGTCACATCCAAAATATTCATCGACAATTTTCATTTTAATAGTATCCTCCTGTCGCGTATATAATATCATTATTTTCACAAATGTTTTGAGAAATTTTTCTTTTTTTCAAAAAAACCTCATTTTTTTTCGTATAAGAGTATGTAGGCAATATAAAGTTCTATGTCTATTACACCTAATTGATTAGATAGACAAATCCGTTGTTGTTAAAAAATGAAGATGAAATTGAAAAGTATATATAAAAAAGAAAAGTCACTATTTGTGACTTTCTTTATTTTCTAGACTCGCTTTAACTAAACCAACAAATAATGGGTGTGGACGATTTGGTCTAGATTTAAATTCAGGATGATATTGTACACCAATATAGAATGGGTGATTCTTATATTCAATGGCTTCCACTAATTGTTTGTCAGGACTTGTACCTACAATCATCATATCATTACGTTCAAACTCACTACGATATTCATTATTGAATTCATAACGATGACGATGTCTTTCATCAATCATGTCTTTTTTATAACATGACCAGATTTTTGCTTCTGCTCTTAATGAACAAGGATAAGAACCCAAACGCATTGTTCCACCTTTACGGATATCATTGCTTTGATCTTCCATAAAATCAATGATTGTATGTTTGCTTTCTGGATCAAATTCATAGGAGTTGGCATCTTCAAAACCTAATTCACTACGTGCAAAGGCAATGGCAGCAATTTGCATACCTAAACAGATACCTAAATAAGGGATTTGTTTGTGTCTTGCATATGTTGCGACACTGATCATACCTTCAATGCCACGATCACCAAAACCACCCGGTAAAATGATTCCATCTGTATCTTTAAAGACTTCGTCTAAATTGGCATTTTCTAATCCTTCTGAATCAATCCATTGAATGTTGACTTTCGCATGGTTTTCAAAACCACCATGATATAAAGCTTCACTTACAGATAAATATGCATCATGCAACGCAACATACTTACCAACTAAAGCAATATTTACAGGTTTTGTGCTTGCCTTAATATTGTCTACCACTTGTTTCCATTCTCTTAAATCGGGTTTACGAATCTCAAGACCCGTTTTTTCACAAACAATATCTGCAAGATTTTGTTCTTCGAGCATAAATGGAACTTCATAAAGGGAAGGAAGTGTCTTATTTTGGATTACACAACGTTTTTCAACATTACAGAATAATGAAATTTTATCTAAAACAGACTGAGGAATTGTTTCATCACAACGTGCAACAATGATATCTGGATTAATGCCATAAGACTGCAATTCTTTGACAGAATGTTGTGTTGGTTTTGATTTGTATTCCTGTGAACCAGAAATATATGGAATATAAGTTACATGGATGAATAAACAATTTTTACGACCTACCTCTAAGGCAACCTGACGAATGGATTCTAGAAATGGTAAGCTTTCAATATCTCCTGTTGTTCCACCAATTTCTGTGATTACAACATCGGCAGATGCATGTTCACCAGCACGAATCACAAAGCTTTTGATTTCATTGGTAATATGAGGAATAACTTGAACTGTTTCACCTAAATATTTTCCATCACGCTCTTTATTGATGACATTCCAATATACACGTCCTGTGGTAAGGTTAGAATACGTGTGTAGGTTTTCATCGATAAATCGCTCGTAATGGCCTAAATCTAGATCGGCTTCTAGACCGTCGTCTGTAACATAAACTTCACCATGTTGGAAAGGGGACATTGTTCCTGGATCTACATTGATATAGGGATCTAGTTTTTGACTTGTTACTTTGTAGCCACGCGACTTTAATAGACGACCAAGACTTGCTGCACTGATTCCTTTTCCTAAACCAGAAACAACACCACCCGTTACGAAAATGTACTTAGTACTCATTTTTTTCACCTCTTCTTTTTTCTTTTAACTCGGCAATTTTACACCTATGAAAAAAAGATGTAAATAAAAAAATTAAAAAAATGATTTTCATTTTAAAAGATAGTATAATGAATTCGATTTGAGGTGGCTTTAATGGACCTACACGAAAAAGAAAAAATGTATCAAAGATTAATTGTTTTTACTTTATTCATTGGCATGTTTATTTATTATTTTGAAAAAATTGTTAGCTTTTTGGGCTGGATTGGCACTATGTGCCTGCCATTTTTATTTGGAACAGGACTTGCCTTTGTCTTTAATATTATATCGAATAATTTAATGCGCTATTCAATTAAATGGTTTGATTTCAAAGATACGAAAATCAAAAGAATGATTTCTAACATTTTAGCTATATGTATCGTGTTTGCGATATTTGCAGCCTTTGTTGGAATTGTTATTCCAAAAATCTTATTTTCTATTCAAACACTTTTGACAAACTTTCCACAAATGATATATGAGTTTTATATATGGCTTTTAAACGTTACGAAAAATGTAGATGTTGTGCATGATTTTTTGAAAAACTTAGACATAAACGCCTTCAGTAATTCGGCTATTGATAATGTAAGTAAAAAAATTAGTTCTTGGCTTGTATCTGGAGGTGCAAATGATCTGTTTGGTTCTATATATTCTATATTATCCACTACATTTTCATGGTTTGCACAAGTCTTTATCACAATTGTATTCTCATTTTTATTGTTGTTTAATAAAGAACAAGTTGTGCGTGAGACAAAATCTTTGTTGATGGCCTATCTTCCTAAAAGAGATTATGAAAAAACACGCCACGTATTAAAGTTGATCATTCGTATATTTACAAGCTATGTGGGTGGTACATGCACAGAATGTTTGATTCTTGCGAGTTTAGTAACAACAGGATCCTTGATTTTAAAAATACCATACGCATTTTTAGTTGGACTTGTCGTTGGTATTGGAGCCTTAGTACCCATGTTTGGAGCTTTAGTGGCCGCACTATTATGTGCTTTCTTTATTGCGATGACAGACCCTATACAAGGACTTACTTTTATTATTATGTTTATTTGTATCCAGCAAGTTGAAGGAAATTTTATCTATCCACATGTTGTTGGAAAATCCGTTGGCTTTCCACCAATGTACATTATTGTCGCCATTACGATTGGAGCTAATATCGCAGGTATTATTGGAATTATTATTTTTATTCCAATTTGTTCTTGTATCTATCAACTCGTATGTGAAGATGTTTTATCACGTCTTCAAACCGTTAGAGAAGTATCGGATTAATTGACATAAATAATGTCAAATTAAATTGTATCCTTTGAGTATAGAAAGAAGGGTACAATATGAACGCAGAAAAAAGATTAGCTATGGATTTATTAGATGCTGTATGGAAAGAGGATGTAGAAGGGGTTGAATATTGTCTACAACTTGGTGCAAGTCCTAGTTGGGTATTTAATGGATATCCCATTTTGATGCATGCTATCAGTGTTGGAAATGAAGAAATTGTAAATATTTTAATTGATGCCGGAGCTATTCAAAAACAAGAGGCTTTAGGCTTTGCACTTGAAAGAGGGATTGGTCAAATGATACGTCCACTTGTATTTCGTGGTATTGTTCCTAAACATTTTGAACCTAAAAAAGGATTTGGCTATTATCCCCAAAGATTTTGCAGTACACACTAAAAGGAGATAACGATGAATCGAACGAATTTATGCATTCGCATGCTACAACTATTAAAGGCAAGAGGGAAGTTGAATACGACACAACTTGCCACTGAACTTGAAGTTAATCCACGTAATATTCGTGAGTTTAAAAAAGAACTTGTACTTGCAGGATATAATGTGGAAGAAGTAAAAGGTCGTTATGGCGGATATATTTTAAATGATGAATATGATTTGCCAGTTACAATTTTTACAGACGAACAAAAGGATGCATTGGTTCAATCTTATAAATTTATGCGCACACAAAAAGATTTTAAACCACTATCTTTATATTGTGATGCCATGGATAAGATCATTGCGACAAGTAAGATTTCTTCCAATGATACCTTACACTATATGTCGAATTCTATGGAATTAGATCAAAAGATATCATCTATGATCGATAAGACGCAACAAGCCATAAATCATGGTCTTTGCGTCCTTTTGTCATACCAATCTTTACAAGATGAAGTGCCTAAAGAATTTGAAGTGGAACCCTATGAAATTATTCACTATCATAAATCCTATTATCTAATAGGTTTTTCATTATTAAGGAAAGACTACCGTATGTATCGCTTTAGTAAAGAGCGTATGTATTCATGTGAAATATCATCAAGACATTTTATTCGTGACAACCATTTCCATTTAAGTCATTATATTGGTGAACATTCTTTGATTCCTTTGGATTTAAAACAAATTAAAGTACGAGTCAATCATGCAGATAATGGTCTTCGTCTTTTTAAAGAAAAATATTGGGGAAATAAGCTTCAAATCATCAATAAACAAGAGGATTTCACCGACTTTGAATTCTATACAGATGATTTATCGAATTTGTATCAATCTTTATTTTCAATGACTAATCAAGTCGAAATTTTGAGCCCAGAAGATGTAAAGTTTGCATATCTTGTGCGTGTTAAACAAATATTAAATGCGTATGGGGATGAAAAGATTTAAGTTTTGAAGTACAATAAGAATGGTGAAAATTTTTATGTTACATGTATCAGATTTAATGCGTGAAATGAAATGTGCTTGTTTTTGCTGGAATAGTGCACACAATTCAATTCACCAAGAAAGTTTTTATAAAATGGATTGTCCATTCTCAGACCTTTGGAAAACGTATCTAAACGCAACAGATTGTGGCTTAGGACACTCAATGGATTCAAATGAACAATCTTTAAAATTATTAGAAGAAAATGATGTTGTATGTTTTGCACGCTTTGAATACAAAGAATGCCGAACAAAGATTCCATATCTAAAAAAATTAGAAAATGGATATATGGCAGTATATCCACATTTAAGTGCCTATCCAAAGGAAAATGAAGCCTTCATTATGAAGGTCAATCAAATCATTTTGGCTCATTGTGGTGTGAATGTCATTGAAAATCGTATTGTATATTTAAATAAAGAATATGTTCGTAAGGATACATTAGATTTAAATGAACTTTTGTGCATCAGTGATAAATTGTTCAATAAGCGTAATCATCTTTCAAAAACAATTGCAGAATGTATGGATGAAATTGATATCGATTTGGATGCGTGGATTGAAAGAACAAAAGAAATTTTGAATAAACCTAGTATTACACCTGTTCGTACAAAACAGTGTACGGCATTAAGAAGGTGTAATTATTATCCAATTTGTTTTGATGAATCTAATGAACCTGATGATTCTATCTTATTTTTTACTACGAATCAGCATAAGTTAGATGCGTATAGTCGTGGTATTCGTCATATTCATGAATTACCATTGAATCAAATTGAAGGTTTTAGACTGCAATATGCACAATATATGGCAAGTAAAACACAAAAGCCATTTATGGATAAATCGGCCTTAAAAGTCTGGATGAAACAGATCCAATATCCAATTTCATATTTGGATTTTGAATGGGATACCTTTGCGGTACCGCCCTATGAAAACATGAAGCCATTTGATGTACTTTGTTTTCAATATAGTCTTCATGTAGAGACAGAGAATGGAAATTTAACACATTATAACTTTTTCGAATCAAAAGATTGTCGAAGACATTTTGTTGAAAAATTGATCCATGATCTTCCAAAAACAGGGACAATTCTTGTCTATAACATGGAAGGGGCTGAAAAGCTAAGATTAAAACAGCTTGCGAGTCAATTTGAAGAATATAAAGAAGAATTAGAGTCAATTTGTTCTAGAATGGTTGATCTTTCTAAACCGTTTGAGGCAGGACTTTACTACAATTCAAAAATGCGAGGACACTATTCTTTAAAGAGTATTCTTCCGGTCTTCTCTAAAGATGTTTCTTATCATGATCTTGATATTCAAAATGGATTAAATGCAGTTTTTGCGTATCGTACATATGATGATAAAGACGAAAAAGAAAAGAAAGAAGTAAAAGAAGCTATTTCAACATATTGTCAGATGGATACATATGCTGAATATATTGTCTATCATGGCTTAATAGAGGAGGTAAAAAACAATGCCTAATATTATTACACATACATTATTTGCTCAAGAAATTTTTGATAAAGTGGATGAAAATACACATGATTTATTTGAGCCTCGATTGCAACTTCTAGAAATCGGTTCAAATGGACCAGATTTCTTGTTTTTTCATGGAATGAATCCAAAGGATTTCTTTAAGAAAAGTGATTTAAGAGTTTCTGGCTCAATGTTTCATGCAGGCCATGTGAACGAATTTTATCAAAAAGCCTTGATTTCTATTCGCAATGAACAAGATGAAGAAATAAAAAAAGATATGATGACTTATGTTTGTGGACATTTATGTCACTGGGCATTGGATGCCACTAGCCATCCGTATGTTTTCTATCGTACTGGACCTTGTAAAGGTAAGAGTGCTTGGTATCACCATCGTTTTGAATCATTGATTGATGCGATTATGTTGAAGGTAAAGCGTGAATGTACAATTGAAGATTTTAAATTTTATGAAGTGTGTGATGTCACAAAAGAACAGGCTAGAGCCATTGCTCGCATTTATGTACCGGCTATTCGCCAAATCTTTGGCTTTGATATTAAACCACATCAAATTCTTGAAAGCGTAAATGATTGGCATTTTATTGAAACTTTGTTTTATGATGCTTCAGGAGATAAATTAAAGGCACTTCAAACTTTAGAGACTTTCACAAAAGCCTATAACTCATTATCAGGATATATTGTTCCAAATAATCCAGATGATCCATATGATGTTATGAATCTTTTACATAATCGCTGGCTACATCCAAGCGATGCGTCTTTTGTTTCTACAGAAAGCTTTTTTGATTTATATGACCGCGCACAATTATTGGCAATGGAAGCAATTCGTCTATTTTTGGCAGCTTGTCAAAATCCTGATTTGGACGAAGACCTATTATTATTGATTAAGAATAGAAATTATAACTTGGGTGTTTCAAATCAAGACAAGATGACAAATTTTGATTTGATATACGAAAATTAGTTGGAAGGGTTTACAAGTTTACAATTTAGGGGTATTATATGGGTGGTAAGAGAAAGAAAGTATGGCTCACCTTTCAACTCAATATCCATCTTGTGTGTATATATCCTTCCTTAATAACACATAAGAAATTACTTTATCGATCCTTTCGATGAGAGAAAGCACTTCGGTGCTTTTTTTCTGTACGACAGGCAGTCGTGCTTATAGTTGATAATCTAAATCAATGATTA
>URHY01000054.1 GCA_900547815.1 uncultured Solobacterium sp. | reverse complement strand
AAATGTATAGAACGATGGTAGACAAAGGATTCAGTATTTCAAGTATCGCATCCATCTTCTCAGTAAGTGAAGAATCAATCCGAAAGCTATTGATAAAATAATTGTTGAGTCATTCGTTTTGAATGGCTTCATTATAAAACGGAGAATATATGAATAAGAATATAAAAAGAGTAAGTGTAGCATGTTTATGTTTATTGTTGAGTGGTTGTAGCATGTTTCAATCTGCTCTTAATGATATCAAGGGTAATTTAGTAGGTAACGGATATACGATATATACGTATGATAATTATGGCAGTGAAGTCATGGAGACGAGTGGAGATAAAATTAGTATTACAGGCAATGCCGTAGAAACTACTTCTTATGATGAAAATGGTAGTGTTGTTTCTGGCTATGAATTATCGAGTGTAATTACGATTACAATAGATGGAAAAGAGATAGAATCTTGTGGAGATACTTGCATTTTTGAACAAAAGGGATTAACGCCAGATGTGGATTTTGCACAAGAAGATATTGATTCAAATACACATGGACAAATATCGGACAATACGTCTGTCGCAAGGTTCATTAATAAGTATAAGAATATGTTTGGTAAAGGAAGAATTGTAGTCATTAAATCCCAACTAGGACAGCCGATTGCCGCATATTCTGGAGATAAGGTATATTGGAAAATTCCGGATAATTTACCTAAAATGACGAAACTTATGATTGATGGAAAGGCTCTGTATATTCATCGTGCCAATTTCCAAATTATTGATAAAGAATTATTAGATTAGGAAGATAACTTACTTATGAAACAACAAATTAGTAGTGCTAAAGCACCAAAGGCATTAGGTCCATATTCAGCTGGTATAGCAATAGAAGGATTGGTATTTTTATCTGGACAATTAGGTGCAGATACTAAGGAAAATTTAGTCAGTGAAGATGTAGTTGGGCAAACCAAAAAAGCATTTGAAAATATGGGTGTATTACTAGAAGTTTATGGATTAACATATGATGATATTGTCAAAACGACAGTGCTTTTATCTGACATGAATGATTTTGCGAAAGTGAATGAAGAATATGCTAAATATTTTAATGAACCATTCCCTGCAAGAAGTTGTTTTGAAGTGGCTAAATTACCTAAGAATGCGAAGGTAGAAATTGAGTGTATCGCAATTAAAAAATAGCTTAATTGTATAGGAGCAAATAAACACAGTAAAAGGCGGTTTGTTTTGTGAATCTTTTGCGCTTGTGCTGCGGAATTTTATTGTTGAAAATTCCATGATTTATGGTAGTATATATTAAAGAAAAATTGGATTTGAAAAGGGATTTTTTGAATCCATTTTTTTAAGGTCACAAGGAGGATTATATGAACAAGAATTCGTTATTATCCATGAGAGATCTTTCAGTTGAAGATATCTATAGCATTCTTGATGATGCTAGACTTTTTAATAGTTCCTTTAAAGATTGGCAATTACCAATGCAGAAAGCATTGGTTGCTAATCTTTTTTTTGAAGCTTCAACTCGAACACATTTCTCATTCGAAAGTGCACAGCACCAATTAGGATGCCAAGTAGCCGATTTTGCGGCAGGAGCATCTAGTGTCACAAAGGGAGAAACTCTTTATGATACAGTAAAGACATTTGAATCAATTGGGTATGACATGGTGGTGATCCGTCATTCTCAAGATGAATATTTCAAGGAATTGGAAAATATCAATATTCCAATCTTAAATGCTGGAGATGGTGCAGGAAACCATCCAACACAATGCTTGTTAGATTTACTAACTATGCAAAATGAATTTGGTACACTAGAAGGCTTAAATGTAGTAATCTGTGGAGATATCTTACATTCAAGAGTGGCTGCCAGTGATAAAGAAGCTTTAGAAGAATTAGGGTCAACCGTTCGTTTTGCCGGACCAAAAGAATGGGAAAGACCAGGCTATCCAACAATTGATTTTGATGAGGCTATTGAATGGGCAGACGTTGTCATGATGCTTCGTATTCAGAAAGAAAGAGGTTCTGGAATGGCAGGTATGACAGATAGTGAATATCTAGAAAAATATGGTCTTACAAAAGAGCGTTATGCAAGAATGAAAGACAAGGCTATCGTGATGCATCCAGCTCCTGTTAATCGTGGTGTTGAAATCGATACGGATTTAGTAGAAGCAGAAAAATCAAGAATTTTTGAACAAATGCACAATGGTATGTTAGTTAGAAAGGCCGTTATTAAACGTGGATTTGGCTTAGCTCCATTCAAGGAGAAAAAATAAGTATGCGTTTAATTAAAGATGGTCAAGTTTTAATTGACAATCATGTAGAAAAGAAAGATATTTTAATTGATGAAGGAAAGATCATTCAGATTGATGATTCTATAGTGAAAGACTGTGAAGTTATTGATGCAGCAGGTCTTACAGTCATTCCAGGATTAGTAGATGTACATGTACATTTTAGGGAACCAGGACACACTGAAAAAGAAACAATTCATACAGGCAGTTTAGCAGCAGCGCATGGAGGATTTACTTCTGTGTTTGCGATGCCAAACGTCATCCCTTTTCCAGATGATGTAGATACAATAAAAGATTATCAACAATTAATTGAAAAAGAATCTGTCGTACATACATATCCATATGCCTGCATCACTTCAGAAGAAGCAAGCAAAGAAGTTGTGGATATGAAAGCTATCAAAGATTTAGGAATTCGCTGGTTTAGTGATGATGGAGTAGGAGTAGCCACATCTGAAATCATGAAAGAAGCCATGGAAAAGGCGAAAGAAAACGACTGCATGATTGTAGCCCACACAGAAGATATGAGCTATCGTAGACCAGGTGCTTGCGTACATGATAGTGAAGTTGTGACATCAAAAGGTTGGCTAGGAATTCCAAGTGCTTGTGAAAGTACACAATTGATTCGTGATTTAGAAATCACAAAAGAAGTAGGAAATGCATATCATGCTTGTCATATTTCAGCTAAAGAAAGTGTAGAAGCATTAAAAGAAGCGAAAACTTCAGGATTGGATGTAAGTGCAGAAGTTACAGTACATCATTTATTATTAGAAGATAAAGATGTGGTTGGACCTAACTGGAAAATGAATCCACCATTAAGAAGCCATGAAGATCGTATGTCTTTAATTGAAGGCTTAGAAAATGGAACATTGGATTGTATTGCCAATGATCATGCTCCACATACTTATGAAGAAAAGAAACGTTCGATGGATAAAGCACCATTTGGCATAGTTTCATTAGAAAGTGCGTTTGCGTTACTATACACAGAATTTGTGCATAGACAAAAACGTTGGACATTAGCTCAATTAGTGAATTGGATGTCGGCTGCACCTGCCAAACGTTTTGGCTTAGAAAATGTAGGACAGATTAAAGAAGGATATAATGCCGATTTAGTCTTAGTAGATTTAGAACATGAATCTTTGATCGACATAGATACATTTGAATCTATGGGTAAAAATACACCATTTAATGGTTGGAGCGTGAATGCACAAATAAAGGAAACCATTGTAGATGGAAAAACAGTATGGAAAGGATAAAACATGGAAATGTATTAATGACAATTGATGATGAGAATAAACAAGAAGCACTAGAATTAGCGAAACGCTTGCTAACATCGGATATGGAATCTATGCGACTAAGGGTACTGCAGATATGTTTGAAGCTGAAGGTTTGTATGTTCACCGTGCTAGTAAGATTGAAACAGAAGATGGTAAAAACGTTCTAGACATTATTCGTAATGGACGTGTAAACTTCGTTATTAACACAATGTCAAATAAAAAGAACACAAGTGCCGATGGATTCTTGATTCGTCGTGTGTCTGCAGAAAATAACATTTCTTGTATGACAAGCTTAGATACAGTACATGCTTTAGTGAAAGTTTTAGAATCATTGAGTTTCTTAATGGTTTCTATGAATGAAATGGGGAAATAGTATGCAAGAATTTGCGAATATTCTATCGAATGTCAAAATCGCAAAAGATATTTGGAAAATGGAATTGAAAACAGACTTAGCTAAAACAGCTAAGCCTGGTCAATTCATTGAAATCACAGTTCCAGGTTTCTATTTGCGTAGACCTATCTCGATTAGTGAAATTAGAGAAGATGTTTTAGTTATTATCTATAAAGTGCTTGGAGAAGGTACTTTAAAAATGACTGAACTTGAAGGAAAATTAGATATCTTTGGTCCGCTTGGAAATGGTTTTCCAATTGAAGACAAAGAAGAAGTATTATTGATTGGTGGCGGTGTTGGTGTACCACCACTATATGAAACAGCGAAACAATATTTAAATAAAAATGCACATGTAACTGTAGTATTAGGTGCAAACGATGCAGATAGTGTATTCTATGTGGATGAATTCAAAGCGCTTGGGTGTGATGTATATGTCGCAACAATGGATGGTTCATTAGGAACAAAGGGTACAGCATTGGATGCGATCAAAGAAAACAATGTGACATGTAAATTTGTATTAAGTTGTGGACCTTTGCCTATGTTGAAGGCAATAAACGAACACTATAGTGAAGGATATATTTCATTAGAAGCTCGTATGGCATGTGGTCTAGGGGCTTGTATGGGATGTGTTGTGAAAGATGTAGATGGACACTCATTACGTGTATGTAAGGATGGTCCTGTATTTGAGATGGGAAAGGTGGCTTTATAATGGATATTTCAGTAAAACTACCAGGATTAAATTTAAAAAATCCAATTATTCCAGCTAGTGGATGTTTTGGATTTGGTAAAGAATATGCCGAACTATATGATTTGAGTATATTAGGTGGCATCGCCATCAAATCAGCTACACCGCAAGAGCGTTTTGGAAATCCTACACCAAGAATTGCTGAAACACCTATGGGAATGTTGAATGCGATTGGTCTACAAAATAAAGGCGTAGATTCTATTATTGAAAATGAACTTCCATTCCTTGCACAGTATGATACAGAAATCATGGCCAATGTTGCTGGTGCATGTGAAGAAGATTATGTTGAAGTTATCAAGAAATTGAATGATCAGCCTGTTATTAAGGCTTATGAATTAAATATTTCTTGTCCTAATGTAAAACATGGTGGTATTGGTTTGGGTACAAAGCCTGAACTTGCAGCACATGTGACTAAGATTTGTAAGGAAGCAGCTACAAAACCTGTATATGTGAAGTTATCACCTAATGTAACGGATATTGTAGAAATTGCCAAAGCCGTTGAAGAAGCCGGTGCAGATGGTATTGTATTGATTAATACTTTAATGGGTATGCGTATTAATTTAAAAACGGGAAAACCATTACTTGCCAATGTAACGGGTGGTCTTTCAGGCCCTGCCATTAAACCAGTTGCCTTAAGAATGGTATATCAAGTAGCACAGGCCGTAAATATTCCAATCATCGGTGTTGGTGGAATTACTTGTGCAGAGGATGTATTGGAATTCTTAAATGCGGGGGCAAGTGCTGTTGAAGTGGGTGCTCAAAACTTTGTGGATCCTTATGTATGTCCAAAAATCATTGAGGATCTTCCAAAAGTATTAGAGAAATATGGATATAAAAATATTGAAGAAGCAGTTGGAAGGAGTTTTAAATAATGAGTAAAACAATTGTAGCATTAGATTTTTCTAGTAAAGAAGAAGTTGTAGATTTCTTAAAACAATTTAATGAACCAGTATATGTGAAGATTGGTATGGAATTAACATATGCATGTGGTTTAGAAATGGTAAAAACAGTGAAGGAAATGGGTCACCACATTTTCTTAGATTTGAAATTGCATGACATTCCAAACACAGTTAAGGGTGGAATGAAAAACTTAGCAAACTTAGGTGTAGATATTGTCAATGTACACTGTGCTGGTGGTATTGCGATGATGAAGGCTGCCATCGATGGCTTGAATGAAGGAGCTAAAGGTGGAAAACGCCCAATGTGTATTGGTGTAACTCAGCTTACAAGCACTTCTAAAGAAGCTATGAATAACGAATTGGGAATTCCTGGTGAAGTTATTGATTGTGTTATTAAATATGCTAAGAATGCGAAAGAAGCAGGCTTAGACGGTGTTGTATGTTCAGTTCATGAAGCTAAGGCAATTCATGAAGCTTGTGGAGATGACTTCTTAACAGTAACTCCAGGTATTCGTTTGGCAAGTGATTCTAAAGATGATCAAAAGCGTGTTGCAACTCCTGCATTTGCGAAAGAACAAGGCTGTGATTATATCGTAGTTGGTCGTTCAATTACGAAGAGTGCTAACCCTGTTGAAACATATAAGGAAATTGAAGCAACAATGTCAAAATAAGGTGTGAGAAATCACATCTTGTTTTTACACTTTTTTATTGAAATTTTTATGATTTGTGGTAGCATAGTAAGCAGGAAAAATATAGTATTTTTTTCAAAAGGAGGATACGTATGATCAAGAATCCAGTTTTGTTTGTGAAAAAAACGTCAGTGATCGAGATGAATAGTATTCTTCGTAGTGCTATACTTTTTAATAGTTCCATTTAAAGATTGGCAATGCGTTTATTTGCTAATCTTTTTTTTGAGTAAATAAAAGAAAGGACAAATTATGGAAAGACTTTTAATTTTAGAAGATGGAAGTGTATATCGTGGAACTGCGTTTGGTAGTGACAACTTCCAAATCGGTGAATTGGTATTTAATACTTCAATGACGGGTTATCAAGAGATTTTAACAGATAATTCATATTGTGGTCAGATTGTAATGATGACATATCCATTGATTGGAAACTATGGAATCAATCGTGATGATAATGAAAGCATGGTTCCATGTGTATTTGGATTTGTAATTAAAGATTATTGTGAATTCCCAAGTAATTTTAGAAGCCAGGAAACTTTGGATGATTTCTTAAAAAGAGAAAATATTCCAGGTATTTATGATATTGATACACGTGAAATCACAATGAAGATTCGTAATGTAGGTACAATGAAGGCTGTTATGGCTGATGTGGATGCCAATGTGGATGCGATTGTTGCAGGCTTAAAAGCAGCTGATTTTTTACATGATCAAGTGGCTCGTGTTTCTACAAATAAAGTATTCCCAATCCCAAATCGTGGTAAAAAAGTTGTGTTGATGGATTTTGGAGCAAAATTAGGGATTGTTCGTGAGCTATCAAAGCGTGGATGCGATTTAGTAGTAGTTCCATATGATACACCAGCAAGTACAATCATGTCATATTGTCCAGATGGCGTTATGTTGTCAAATGGGCCTGGAGATCCAACGGATGTACAAGTCGCAATCGAGACTATCAAGGAATTGATTCCTCAGACTGTCGTATTTGGAATTTGTTTAGGTCACCAGTTGATTTCTTTAGCTTGTGGTGCAAAAACATATAAATTAAAGTTTGGACACCGTGGTGCTAACCATCCAGTTGTAAATTTATCAACTGGTAAAGTGGAAATTACTTCTCAAAACCATGGTTTTGCGGTAGATATTGATAGCTTGAAGGATACTCGTTTGGAAATGACACACCAAGCATTAAATGATAAGAGTTGTGAAGGTGTTCGTCATAAAGACTATCCTTGTTTTGCGGTGCAATATCACCCAGAAGCAAGTGCAGGACCAGAAGATTCTCGTTACTTGTTTGATCAATTTATTGAATTAATGGAGGAGAATAAAAATGCCTAAACGTACAGATATCAAAAAAATCTTAGTTATCGGTTCTGGCCCAATTATCATTGGTCAGGCTGCTGAATTCGATTATGCTGGAAGCCAAGCATGTCAATCTCTTCGTGAAGAAGGATATGAAGTTATCTTAATTAACTCTAATCCTGCTACAATCATGACAGATACAGCGATTGCGGATCGTGTTTATATTGAACCTTTAACAGTAGACTTCGCAAAACGTGTTATCTATAAAGAAAGACCAGATGCCATTTTAGGATCATTAGGTGGTCAAACTGGATTAAACTTAGTTGTAGAATTACATGAAGATGGAATTTTGGATGAGTTTGGTGTAGAAATTTTAGGTACAGACTTACATGCGATCAATCGTGCAGAAGATCGTGAATTGTTCCGTTCTTTAATGCAGGAAATCAATGAGCCAGTACCAGAAAGTATGATTGTTCATACTGTAGAAGAAGCTGTTGAATTCGCAAATCGCGAAGGGTATCCATTAGTTGTTCGTCCAGCTTATACACTTGGTGGAACTGGTGGAGGTTTTGCCGATGATGAGGCTGAACTTCGTGAAATTTGTGATTCAGGTTTAAAGGCAAGTCCAGTTCATCAATGTTTGATTGAACAAAGTATTGCAGGATATAAAGAAATTGAATATGAAGTAATGCGCGATGCCAAAGATAATGCGATTGTTGTATGTAACATGGAAAATATTGATCCAGTAGGTGTGCATACTGGAGACAGTACGGTTGTTGCGCCAGTTCAAACTTTGACAGATCGTGAAAATCAAATGCTTCGTAATGCATCTTTAAAAATCATTCGTGCATTGAAGATCTGTGGTGGATGTAACGTTCAGTTGGCATTGAATCCAGATAGTTTCAAATATTATGTTATCGAAGTTAATCCTCGTGTATCTCGTTCATCAGCCTTGGCAAGTAAGGCAACAGGTTATCCAATTGCGAAGATTAGTGCTAAATTAGCGGTTGGCTTAGGTTTGGATGAGATTATCAACCCAATCACTAAAACAAGTTATGCATGTTTTGAACCTGCATTAGACTATATTGTAACGAAATTTGCACGTTTCCCATTTGATAAGTTCCCAAATGCAGATCGTCATTTAGGAACACAGATGAAGGCGACGGGTGAAATTATGTCGATTGGACGTAACTTTGAGGAATCTTTCTTGAAGGCTGTTCGTTCTTTAGAAATGAAAGTGGATCATATCTATAAAAAAGAATTGGTTGGATTATCTAAAGAAGAATTACTTGAAAAAATCAAAAAGTGTGATGATGAAAGAATCTTCGCTGTTACACAATGGCTTCGTGATGGATATGATATGGAGACAATTCATAATGTAACAAAGATGGATAATTTCTTCTTGTGTCACTTGTTAAGAATTATCAGCTTAGAAAAGTTGATGATGGAAAATGTTAAGGACATTACCGTATTGCGTAAATTAAAGAAATATGGATTTGCGGATAGCTACATTGCGCGTAACTGGGATATGAAAGAATTCGATTTATATAATTTACGTAAAGAAAATGGAATCATTCCAGTTTATAAAATGGTAGATACTTGTGCGGGTGAATTCAAGAGTGCAACTCCATACTTCTACTCAAGTTATGATAATAAAAATGAATCTGAACGCACAGATCGTAAAAAAATCGTTGTATTAGGTTCAGGACCAATCCGTATCGGACAGGGTGTTGAATTTGATTATGCGACAGTACATTGCGTACAGACTTTGCGTGAAGAAGGCTATGAAGCTATCGTTATCAACAACAACCCAGAAACTGTATCAACAGATTTCTCAATTAGTGACAAATTGTATTTTGAACCATTAACTACAGAAGATGTAATGCACGTAATTGATTTAGAAAAACCATTGGGTGTTATTGTTCAATTTGGTGGACAAACAGCAATCAACTTAGCCGATTCATTAGTAGAACATGGAGTTAAGATTCTAGGTACTTCACTACACTCTATTGATTTAGCGGAAGACCGCCATGAATTTGAGGCAATGTTACACAAATTGGATATTCCTCAACCAAAAGGTGAAACTGCAGTCACTGTTGAAGAATCACTAGTAATCGCTAATAAGATTGGTTATCCAGTACTAGTACGTCCAAGTTATGTATTGGGTGGTCGTGCTATGGAAATTGTACATAATGATGATGAATTAAGAGTCTATATGGCAACAGCCGTAAAGGAAATCAGTCATGATGCACCAATCTTAGTTGATAAATATATCGTTGGTAAAGAACTTGAAATCGATGCGATTGCCGATGGAAAGAACGTGTATATTCCAGGTGTAATGGAGCATATTGAACGTGCTGGTATTCACTCAGGTGACTCAATTAGTGTATATCCTACACAGATCATCAATGAGAAGGTGAAAGAAACAATCATTGATTATGGAACAAGAATTGGTGAAGGCTTTGAATTTGTTGGTTTATACAACATTCAGTTCATTGTCGATAAAGAAAACAATGTATATGTATTAGAGGTAAACCCACGTTCATCTCGTACTGTACCATTCTTATCTAAGATTACAGGTGTTCCTATGTCTCAAATTGCGACTAAGTGTGTATTAGGTGAAAGTATTGAAGATCAAGGCTTAACACCTGGATATCATCCTGAAGATAAAGAAAGAGTCTTTGTCAAAGCACCAGTATTCTCATTTGCGAAATTACGGAGTGTAGATACAGTCTTAGGACCTGAAATGAAATCTACAGGTGAGGCTTTGGGTAGTGATGTCAACTTAGAAAAAGCATTGTACAAAGCTTTAGTAGCTTCAGGAATCAATATTCCTTTACATGGAAGTGTATTACTAACAATTGATGATGATAATAAACAGGATGCTTTAGAAATCGCAAAACGTTTCTATAACATTGGATATGGTATTTATGCGACGAAGGGTACAGCTAAATTCTTAGAAGATAATGGCTTATTTGTACATGTAGCGGCCAAAGTCAATGAGGATAATGGAAATGAAACTGTATTGGATATTATTCGTCATGGTCATGTAAACTTTGTCATCAACACAATGTCAAATAAAGATAATTCTACAAGTAAAGATGGATTCTTGATTCGTCGTGTATCTGCAGAAAATAATATTTCTTGTATGACAAGTTTAGATACGGCACATGCCTTAATTAAAGTATTGGAATCTTTGAGTTTCTCAATGATTTCTATGAATGAAATGGGTAAATAGAGTGTGAGAAATCACACTCTAATTTTTTGTAAAAAAAATTAGCACTTAAGTGTTGACAGTGCTAAAAAAGTGACTATAATGATAATTGAAGTTAGAGATAAGTCAAAAGATATCCCGTAACTTGAAGATAGATTTCATAATCTAGTAATCAGGAGGCGATATTTATGAAGTACTATCCAATGTTTGATTTATTTGATGATTTCTTTACAGGAAACACTACAAGTGATGTCATGAAGACAGATATTGTGGAAAAAGATGGAAACTATGAAATGAGCATGGAACTTCCTGGAGTTAAAAAGGAAGATATCCAGATGGAATTGAAGGATGGATATTTGAAAGTAACTGCTACACATGGTTCAAATACAGAAGACAAGGATGAAAAAGGTCGTGTCGTTCGTAAAGAACGTGTTAGTGGATCTTATTCAAGAAGCTTCTATGTTGGTGAAGGTATTCATCAGGAAGATGTCAAAGCTTCTTTTGACAATGGTGAATTGAAGATCGTTGTTCCTAAGGAAGCACCTAAACAAGTAGAAGAAAACAAATTTATCCCTATTGAATAAGGTATCAGGAGGCGATATTTATGAAGTACTATCCAATGTTTGATTTATTTGATGATTTCTTTACAGGAAACACTACAAGTGATGTCATGAAGACAGATATTGTGGAAAAAGATGGAAACTATGAAATGAGCATGGAACTTCCTGGAGTTAAAAAGGAAGATATCCAGATGGAATTGAAGGATGGATATTTGAAAGTAACTGCTACACATGGTTCAAATACAGAAGACAAGGATGAAAAAGGTCGTGTCGTTCGTAAAGAACGTGTTAGTGGATCTTATTCAAGAAGCTTCTATGTTGGTGAAGGTATTCATCAGGAAGATGTCAAAGCTTCATTTGACAATGGTGAATTGAAGATCGTTGTTCCTAAGGAAGCACCTAAACAGATCGAAGAAAATAAATTTATTCCAATTGAATAACTACAAGAATGCACCTATATGGTGTATTCTTTTTTTAAGGGGGAAATTATGAAGATAGAGGTAATAAATGAAAAGCGTTTAAATCATATTCATTATTGTAGAGTGCATAAAGAGAATCAACGGCTATCGGGTTCTTTTTGGGTTCCTTCCAAATCAAAATCTAAGAATAAGAAGATGTTTAGTTTTGAATTGAATGATAGTGATTTTTTGGTTTGTGATCCAGAACATATTTTTAAACAAAAGATTGTAGGGAATAAGCCTAGTGAATGTATTCTAAATTTGATGAATATATTGATTCAAGAGGATATGGAGTTTCTTCAAAAATTAGAAATGAAGCTTGAAAGAATAGAAGATCAGTTAATGTCGCATACGGGATCTCATTATGAGTCGCAAATCTTTGAAATGAGGAAAACGATAAGTGCTTTTGATTCATATTATGATCAGATGATTGAAGTGGTACAAAACTTGCAGGAATTTTATAATGATACACATTTTGAAACACTAGAGAAAAGACTAACACGTCTATCGAATGTTACGGATCGTTTGGCAGAGTATTCCATTCAGCTTCGTGAAATGCATCAAACACAAGTGGAGATGCGTCAGAATCAAATTATGCAATTTTTAACGATTGTAACAACGATATTCATGCCACTAACTTTAATTACTGGATGGTATGGCATGAATTTTAAGGCTATGCCAGAATTAGATACTTCCTATGGATATTTCATTGTGATTGGAGTTTGTATATTGATCATTATTTTAGAAGTGATTTACTTTAAAAAGAAAAAATGGTTTTAGCTATAAAAAACGCTTGTTTCAGTGTATGATTTTGGTAGAGAGCAGGTGTTTGTATGTCTGTGAATATTCGTATTATGCAGAAAGGTTTCTTTCGTAGAAAAAAGTTTATAATCGATGATTTAGTTAAAATGTCTCACCTATCTTTTGGGGTTATGGATGAAAATTGTCAATTAATTCCGAATCAGATAGGGGATCATACAATCTTGTTTGATCGGAAATATCTTCAAAGAGGGATTGAAATCTATATTCAAAATCATGATATTTGTTTGAATTTAAGTCTTCCTACAAGTATGGATGAAATTCAATTGTTTTATTATTTAGTGAAAGTATATTGTGAATATATGGATACTGATGAATTTGTGAAAGACGATTGGCTAATGAACATAAAGGATATTGACTTGCAGATGGTGTACGATAAAAGAACGAGTGCCGATGCACTTATGGATTTAAAGAGTAAACTATCGGACCATAAGTATTTTGAAATCTTTGGCATTCTTCATCCGATTTCAATTGGGGAAAATGAATTGAATGATTTTGGCACAGATTTAGATTTGTTTGGGCAATATCTACATAATCAACAAGCTTTGGATGCATATTATGCCACGCCAAGAATCTATAATGCACATGGTAGAAGAATTGGTATGTATGCATTAGGAGCGGATATACTAACGATTCTTCCCGTAGAACCATATGTTGTATTGAATCAAATTGAAGGGATAGAAGAGTGGTATGTATTTATGAATGATCGATTAGTGAAGTATCGTGATTTAATGGGCTTCATTAAAAAGTTTGATTATTATGATGCCAATCATAGAATGGTATGTTTATCGAAAGAAGAGATTTCAGAGGCTTTAAATACGCTTTCTATACAAAAAATATGAGCAGCTAATCAAATAGCTGCTCATTCACTGTATCTAGAGATCCTTGAAAGAAATCATTTTTTCCTCCACCACGAACTTGATGTCTTTCTTTGAGTTGTAAGAATATGTCTTTAGAATTTGTCATGAACCGATAATTATCTTTTTGTTTAGAAACAAGTAAAACATAGTTGTTGCTAAAAGATACAAGCTTATTATAGTAATACAATTGTGTATCTCGATCCAATTCATCACATAAAATGATTTGATTTTCTTTATGTTCAATGATTAAGTGATCAATCATTTCTTTATTTAATTGTTTGATTCTTTGTTTCAAAGCATAATTTTCATCTAATACGCGTTGTACATTGAATGATAAAGCTTCGATATTTGAAGACAATTGATTTGAGATTTGAATAGACTGATCATGTTTTAAGACATAGTCTTCATAGGCAAGTTTTCCACATAAGAAGAATAGGCGTGTGCCTTTTTTGATTTTCATCGATTTAATGATTTTAAACAATCCCACTTCAATCGTACTTTTTACATGGGGTGCGCAACATGCGCATAAATCTACATCTTCAATTTCAACAAGGCGTGGTTTGGCTAAATCAAGTTTTGCACGATATTCAATGTTGGAATAATCCTCTAAATAATAGGTTTTAACGGGTTTATTTGAAAAGATGACAGAATTCACTAACGCTTCGATTCTTTTAATTTGATCATTATTTAAGTCCATCGCATAATCAGCTGTAATTTCATTGTATCCTAAATGAAATCCAACATTATCTACATGAAATTCTTTGTGTATCAATCCAGAAAGAATATGTTCTCCTGTATGATGTTGCATATTGGTGTAGCGATGAGTCCAGTCAATAATACCTTGTACATCACTATTTAATGCAGAGTGAGTATAATGATGAATTTCATCATTTATGATTTGCACATCCACTACTTCAATACCATTCAATGTTCCTTTATCACATGTTTGTCCACCTTCTTCTGGAAAGAAAAGGGTTTGATCCAAGATTATGTCATATAATTCATTTTTTTTAACACATGAAACAACATGGGCATGAAATGTTGTTTGGTAGCCTTCTTGTTCGTATAGTTTTAAAGTCATATATATCACCGGAATTAATCATAGCATAAGTGATACAAACTTTGACAAATAATTAAAAACATATTAGACTTATATGGTTTGAACAAAGATGTTTTGCTTCCCAACCATCTTTAAAAAAACAGGAGGGTAAAAAATGAATAGAATTAAAACGGAAGTTAAAGAAGTGGGTGTATTACTAAGAAGTATACCTTCACTTACGATGACACTTTTTATTGTTTCGGTCATCACTATGAATCTTTTGGCAAACAAAAGTATTAACTTGCCATTTAGCTTTATGGCACTAGATTGTGGAATTGTGGTAAGCTGGCTTTCATTTTTATGTATGGATGTCATCACAAAACATTTTGGTCCTAAAGCTGCAACACAAGCATCACTTGTAGCGGTGTTGGTGAATTTAGGTATGTGCCTAGTCTTTTTCTTGGCATCAAAGATTCCTGGTGTATGGGGTGAATCCTATGTAGAAGGATCAGAAGCCATTATTAATGGGGCATTAGACGGAACAATTGGTGGTACTTGGTATGTACTATTTGGAAGCACAATTGCGTTTATTGTTTCTGCCATTGTGAATAACTATACAAATTCCATGTTAGGAAAGATTTCTAACAACAACAGCAACTTTAAATCGTACGCATTCCGCTCTTATGTATCTACGGGTATTGGTCAGTTTTGTGACAATCTAACATTCGCATTGATCGTGTCACATCAATTTTTTGGATGGACATTGGTACAATGTGTTGTGTGTGCCTTTACAGGTATGATTGTAGAAACACTATGTGAGGTCATCTTCTCATATCCTGGTTTCAAGATCTTACAAAACTGGAAGAAGAATAAAGTAGGTAGAGAATATTTTGAATATATGAAAGAAAGCAGTCGTTAAACTGCTTTTTCTGTACGACAGGCAGTCGTGCTTATAGTTGATAATCTAAATCAATGAT
>URHY01000053.1 GCA_900547815.1 uncultured Solobacterium sp. | reverse complement strand
AACAATCTAAAGATAATTTATATTTATATTTATATTTATATTTTATTATAAAGTTTTAAATTTTCTGTTATAATGTATTTGGCATTGAAAGATAAGAAAGAACCCCTAGGGACTGCAATCCCTAGGGGTTCGCTTTTTTGGGATTCGGCATGAAAGATAATACTGCTTCTACTTAACAGCGACTATAATAGCTAACGTCACTAAAAGTATGACGTAAAGCATCACAAGATACTCCACAAGTAGTATTCTGCACATTCATGCCAAACCGCAACATGTTTGTGCCTTTTCCTTTCATAGAAAGACTTTTGCCTCCTCCTCAAAAAGTACACACGCGTATGCACTTTTCATTATACAGAAGCAATGTGAAAACAATATTAAATACCATTCTTTTTTTCTAATTTCAATAAATTTTCTTTTCTTTCGATTCCACCTGCATATCCAGTCAAATTATTATTTGAACCAATCACTCTATGACAAGGAATCAAAATTGATATCTTATTATGTCCTACAGCACCACCCACTGCCTGTGCTGACATTGTTGGTGAAAACATTCTTGCGATGTCCTTATATGTCATAGTTTTACCATAGGGTATTTTAAGAAGAAGTTGCCAAACTTTCTTTTGAAACTGTGTTCCAATTAGATGCATCTTAGGTAAAGTCTTTGGTTCTTTACCTTTAAAATAAAGATTTAACCATTCTTTCGTTTCCTTTAACACAGCTGTTTCTTTTTCAATAGGTTCTTTTAAACCATTCGCATAATACTTTTGATTTTCAAACCAAACACCAATCAATCCAATTTCATCGGCAGCCAATAACATTTTCCCTAATGGTGAATCATAATATTGTATATACATAATCAATCCTCTAAACAAGAAAAAAAGTCACCCGAAGATGACTTACATTTTAAAATTGGTGGAGCGTATCGGGATCGAACCGATGACCCCCTGCGTGCAAGGCAGGTGCTCTCCCAGCTGAGCTAACACCCCATATCTTCAGCAAATGGTGGGCCTGAATGGACTTGAACCAACGACCTCACCCTTATCAGGGGTGCGCTCTAACCACCTGAGCTACAGGCCCATTCGCTGAATGCCCATTTAATATACCATGCGAATTTATATTATGCAAGTCTTTTTTTGATTTTTTTTAAATATTATAATTAATTTAGTTTTAGACATGAATACTGTCAATTTATTGATTATAATACAAATAATATGGAGGTAGCTTATGAGTCAAATAAAATGTCCAAATTGCGGAACCGTATTTCAAGTTGATGAGAGTCAGTACCATGAAATCTTACAACAGGTTCGTAATGAAGAATTTGAAAAAGAATTAAATGAAAGACAAAAAAATTCCAATCAAATCATTCAATCTAAATTAGAAAAAGAGTATGAGTCTAAATTAAATCAGAAGGCTTTAGAAATCAAAGAACTTCAGGCAAATAAAGAACTTGAAATCAAACAGCTACAATCGGATTTTAATCAAAAACAAAATGATAAAGAACAAGAAGTCATTTCATTAAAAGAAAAACTAGAAGCGAGTACACAATTAACAAAATCTGAAACACAAAAAGAATATCAGGAGCAATTAAATCAAAAAGATTTAGAGATTTCTAAATTAAATGCCAAGCTTGATCAAATCCTTTCACAAAATAAAATCAACGAATCTAAGACTGAACAAGAATATAAATTACAGCTGCAGGCAAAGGAAAATGAAATTCAAGCCTTAAAGAACAACATTTCAAACAACGAAAAAGTATTAAAGGCAAATCTAGAAAATACATACCAATCTCAGTTAAATAAAAAGAATCTTGAAATCCAGTCTTTAAAACAAAATATGGATAAGGCAAAGGTTGAAAATGAATTGAATGTAAAGAGTATTAAACAAGACCTACAAAATCAAATCGAGCAGGATAAAATGAAATATCAGCTTCAAGAAAAGAGCTTGCAGGAAAAATATGATACTTTACTACAAACCAAAGATGAGCAAATTGCCTACTATAAAGATTTTAAATTGAAACAATCCACTAAGATGATCGGTGAATCTTTAGAACAGCATTGTGAAATTGAATTTAATAAGCTTCGTGCGACGGGTTTTCAAAATGCATACTTTGAAAAAGATAACGACGCTCGTACAGGATCTAAAGGTGACTATATCTATCGAGAGTTAGATGAGAATGGTGTAGAAATCATTTCCATTATGTTTGAAATGAAAAACGAAAATGATAAAACGGCTACAAAACATAAAAACGAAGATTTCTTAAAAGAATTAGATAAAGATCGTAATGAAAAGAATTGTGAATATGCTGTTCTTGTTTCTATGTTAGAACCTGAGAATGAATTGTATAATACAGGCATAGTCGACAAATCGCATCGCTATCCAAAAATGTATGTGATCCGTCCCCAGTTCTTTATTCCAATGATCACCATTTTAAGAAATGCTGCATTGAATTCTATGCAGTATAAAAATGAATTACAGTTGGTGCGTAATCAAAATATTGATATCACAAATTTTGAAGAGAGCATGAATGATTTTAAGCAGAAGTTCTCAAGAAATTACGAATTGGCTTCTAAAAAATTCAACATAGCTATTGAAGAAATCGATAAAACAATTTCACATCTTCAAAAAACAAAAGAAGCTTTATTATCGAGTGAAAGACAATTACAGTTGGCAAATAATAAAGCTGAGGATCTTACAATCAAACGTCTAACGCGTAACAATCCTACAATGAAACAAAAATTTGACGAATTAAAGAAAGACAACCAATAAAGGACATTTCCAATAATAGGAGATGTCCTCTTTTTAAAACATATTCATGAATAATGAAATGACAATCCAAAGAATCGTAAATATTAAATACAGAATGTTGGGGATTCGCTTAAAGAATCTCGCATACCAATTATCATTTGTCTTCTCTTCTTTAATAAATTCATTGATTTCTTTTGACTTTAATACCACTGTGATTAATCCATAAATCACTAGTGACAGTACTAAAACTGTAATCATAATATTATTTGAATAAGCCGACATTAGAGCTAAAAAGTTATTACCTGCATGAGCTAATATAGTAACTAAAATACTATCCGATTTAAGGTACATGTAACATAGTACTAGACTCATAAAGAAAGCAGGTATGGCTTGCGTCATATTCAAGTGTAGCAATCCAAATAATAATGATGTCACAACAATGGCGAACATTTTATTATATTTAGACAATGTTTGCAGAATCATACCTCTAAATATCAATTCTTCAAATATAGGTGCAAGTATGACAACACTGATAAAAGTAAAAGTGTTGTAGAGTAAACTTCCATTTAATGAGAAATCTGGGCTTGTATCCGGTAATCCAAATTTTGATAATAAAACACCAATAATACCTATCGCATAATTCAAAAAATACATCATGGCAACTGTATCTATTGTCTCTTTGGGTTTAAATGTAAACTTCAAATCTTTGATACCTCGTTTAAAAGAATTACTCATAAACCATAACAGGATGATTCCAGATATAAAAGAAATCATCATTTCTATACATGCATTGATTGCAGAATAATCATAATACAAAGAATACATGATTAAAGGCATGGCTACAAAGCTAAACAAAAAAGAGAGTGTCAGCTGCATAATGATATATAGCCATAATGAGCTGCCTATTTTACTCATTTCTTTATCAGGCATAAATTTTGGTGGTTGTTCCATAAAAATCACTACTTTCTAAATTCATTCTATCATAAAAGAGGCCATTAGGCCTCTTGTAAAATATGAAGTTTTCTTAATGATTCCTCAATTGAATCTAAATCTTCCTTTGATTGTGCACTCACCGTATGACAATGATATCCGCTCGTTAAATCTGTTAAAGGCTTTGCCCGATTCTGTGAAATAGAATCGATAAATTCTTTGACTTGTTTTCTAGAACTAATATTCATCTTTGCCTCTAACTTGCCATACACATTGTGTTTGACAAATACATTTTCAATACAGCCACCACAATCTACGATTGCATTCATTTCTTCTTCCATACAATTATTCAAATGGTAACATGAAAATACTCTTCGAACTCTTTGAGGTGAGCATACATATCCTTTGTGTGTCGCATAAATATGAACATTTCTTGCCTTTAATAAAGCAATATCTTGCACAATGACTTGTCTTGATACACGAAATTTTTTTGAAAGTGCACTTCCAGAAACTGGCACCTCACTTTTTGAGATTGTGTCATAAATGGCTTGAAGTCTAGCTTCTTTTTCCATTTATTTCACCTGCAAGTTTTTTAAAGACAAATCTAAAATTGGTGCTGAATGCGTTAGGGCACCACTTGAAATATAGTCCACACCTAATGCTGTTAATTTTTCAATATTTTCTTTTGTGACATTTCCAGAACATTCTGTTTCGGCTCTTCCATCGATGATTTCAATTGCTTTTTTCATATTTTCAACACTCATGTTATCCAACATAATTATATCAGCACCAGCTTCAACAGCTTCCTTAACTTGTTCTAAAGTTTCAACTTCTACTTCAATTTTACGAACAAAAGAAGCATAATCCTTTGCCATCTTAACTGCATTTGTGATAGAACCAGCCGCAGCAATATGATTATCTTTTAACATAACACCATCTGATAAGTTATATCGATGATTGTTTCCACCACCAACACGAACTGCATATTTTTCAAAAACACGCATATTTGGCGTTGTTTTTCTTGTATCTAATAACTTTGTCTTTGAACCCTTTAAGTAAGATACGACACGATTTGTATATGTGGCAATACCACTCATTCTTTGAAGATAATTCAAAGCCGTTCTTTCTCCTGATAAAAGAACACGAATATCGCCAAATACTTCAGCTAACAATTGACCGTTCTTAACAGCGTCCCCATCTTTTACATAGAATTTTACTTTCATGTTTTCATCTAACAAATAAAAGACTCTTTCAAACACTTCAAGACCTGCAACAATTCCATCTTCTTTACAGATCAATTGTACCTGCCCATATTGATAGGAAGGCATCACTGCATTTGTTGAAACATCTTCACTTGTAATATCTTCCTGCAAAGCTTGGATCAATAAGTGATCCACATTTAAACGCATTGTATTTTTATCCACGAGCTTGCCTCTCTCTTTCTATTTCTTCAAGTACCATATCATGGTACATCTTTTCTTGATTTGATAATTGATGTGACTTAGTCGCATTTGCCAAACAATCAAAATCACTTGTATAAGCCGGTTCCTTTTTCAATAAATCAACAACTGCTCTTTTACCCCACACTAAAGATTCAAGTAATGAGTTACTAGCCAAGCGATTTTTTCCATGAACTCCATTACAGCTAGTTTCTCCTACCGCATATAAGTGTGACATAGAAGTACGCGAATCTTTATCTACATGAATTCCACCCATAAAATAGTGTTGAGCTGGCGTAACTGGAATCCACTCTTTTGTACAGTCATATCCTTCTTCTAAGCACTTTTCATAAATATGAGGAAAATGGTTTTTGATGATTTCTTCACCCAAAACTGTCATATCCATCCAAACATAAGGCATATCATCTTTTTTCATTTGTTCACGAATCTTTTGTGTCATGATGTCACGTGGCAATACTTCATTCGCAAAACGCTTTCCGTCTTTTCCATAAAGCTTTGCCCCTTCACCACGAACCGATTCACTAATAAGGAAGGCTCTTCCTTTTTTCTTTGTATATAAAGTTGTTGGGTGAATCTGTACATAATCCACATTTTCTAACTGGATACCATGTTGAATGGCAATCGCGATGGCATCTCCTGTTAAGTGTGGATAATTTGTAGAATGATTATACAATCCTCCAATTCCTCCACACGCAAAGATCGTATAACCTGCTTCAATGCACATTTCATTGTTGTTGGCATCTTTTGCCAAAACTCCATAACAAACATTATCTTTTTCAATAATGTCTGTCATCGTTACATATTCCATGATTGTAACATTCTCTAACTTACGAACCGTATCTAATAAAGTGGATGTGATTTCTTTTCCTGTAATATCTTCATGGAATAAAATACGTGGTTTAGAGTGTGCTCCTTCACGTGTGTAATCTAGTTCTCCATCTTTAGTTGCAAAATCAACACCGTATCCAATCAATTCATTAATAATATCACGACTCGAATTGATCATGATTTCAACAGATTCTTTACGATTTTCATAATGTCCTGCCTTCATGGTATCTTCCATAAAAGAATCAAAATCATTTTTGTCTCTTAATACACAAATTCCGCCTTGTGCTAAAAATGAATCACTATTTTCAGCATCTGATTTTGTCAACATAATGACCTTTTTATCACTTGGAACATGCAAAGCTGCAAACAATCCACTTGCTCCGGTTCCAACAATAATTATATCTGCCTCTAACTTTTCCATACTATTTTGCCAACTCCAACATTCTATCTAATGATTTTTCAGCCATAGCCTTCACTTCTTCATCTACAAATACTTCGTTTGTTTCATTCAACAAGCAATCATAAACTTTTTCTAAAGAAACCTTCTTCATATTCATACAGATCAATTTATCTGTTAATGGATAGAAAGTCTTCTCTGGTGAGCGTAACTGCATTTCATGAAGGACACCAAGTTCAGTGCCAATCACAAATTCTTTACTTGGATTATCCACTGTATATTGAATCAATTCTGAAGTACTCCCTGCAAAATCTGTTGCCTCAACAACTTCGTTAACACATTCAGGATGTACGATAATTGGAACATTTGGATGTTCTTCACGTGCTTTTTCAACATCTTTTAATGTCACACGCTTATGTGTAATGCAATATCCATCATTTAAAATAATATTCTTTTCAGGTACTTGTTTCTTTACATAAGCTCCCAAGTTTCCGTCTGGAATAAAGAAAATATTTTTATTTGGAAGTGAGCGAACGATCTTCACTGCGTTTGAACTAGTTACACAAATATCAGCCATTGTTTTTAATTCAACCGTTGAGTTGATATAACATACAACCGCTAGATCTTCATATTCTTCTTTCATTTTCTTAATAACAGCTTTACTTGCCATATGTGCCATTGGACAATCTGCATTTAAATCTGGCATTAATACTTTCTTTTCTGGATTCAACATTTTAGCACTTTCACCCATAAATTTAACGCCCGCAAACACAATAATATCTGCATCTGTTGTTTTAGCTTTCTTTGCCAAAGCATAAGAATCCCCAACGAAATCAGCTACATCTTGTACAGCTCCATCTACATAATAATGCGCTAAAATAATCGCATTTTTTTCCTTTTTTAATTTCAATACATCTTCCTTTAAAGACATGGAATTTTCCTCCCTTAAAAAATTTTACCGTTTTGAATTATACACCCAGACTTTACATCTGACAAGACAGTTGTAAAGTCAATATTATATATCGGATATGTCAACATGAAAAAAAGCGTCTTCTACAACGCTTCATTAACAGATTTCATTAAATTATCTACATCTTTATCGTTTGGATGTTTTAAAGCCTCATCAAAATTCTTCAACATTTCAGGATTCGATTCAAACTTTGTGCGAATTGCCAAAGGCATCTTACCCTGGCACATCCAAGTTCCCTTTACACAATTGGATGCATCTAAATGACTTTGAACATTTTTTAAAATCATCTCAAAATATTCTTTAGACTTACCAAAACCAGCTGTTCCAAACAAGAAAACATTTTGATTTCGTAGTGTAGAAAGATATTGTTTCATTTGATCATCACAATCTCCCTTGTCACACCAGAATCCAATGCATAATAAATCTACAGGTTCTAAATTTTTTGCATCTTCTACAGATACACAATACTTTGATTCCATAAAATTCAAACTGTTTGCCAAAGATTGTGTATTTCCTGTTTTTGAACTATATACAATTCCTATCATAAAATATATCCTTTCTACAAGTAGCGATTTCGCCATGCATAATACTCTTCATCTTTTTCCATATCAATACCATGATCATTATCATAAACTTCAAATGTATTCTGTTGAAATAATGAAATAAAATCATTTCTTGAAAGCTTTGAATGCCACTGACTATGCCATATATAAATTTTTTCTTTTTCCATTTTAATCAACGCACGATTCTCTAAACATATTAGTGCATGATTGTCTTTTAATTTTTCAATTGCCTCTATTATTTCCATAGAATTATTTTAGCACAACTTTCAAGGATAAGAAAAGGCAACCTAAGCTGCCTCGAGATATTATTATTCGTAATGATCTTTTAATTCTTGGAAATATGCTTGTGGATGATTACATACTGGACATACTTCTGGAGCTGTTTCACCATAGTGAATGTGTCCACAGTTTAAACAAATCCATACAGTTGAAGTCGATTTTTTAAACATCGCATTTTCTTCTACATCTTTCAACATAGCTTTATAACGAGCTTCGTGATGTTTTTCAATAGCTCCTACACCCTCAAACAAGGCTGCAATATCGTCAAATCCTTCTTCACGAGCTTCTTTAGCCATTGTTGCATACATATCAGTCCATTCGTAATTTTCACCAGCTGCCGCATCTTTTAAGTTTTCCGCAGTTGTAGGCACCTTTCCACCATGTAAAGCTTTAAACCATAATTTAGCATGTTCTTTTTCATTATTGGATGTTTCAGTGAAAATGTTCTGAATCTTTACATAACCATCTTTTTTAGCTTGTGAAGCATAATATTGATACTTAACACATGCCTGAGATTCACCTGCAAAAGCAGCCATTAAATTTTTTTCTGTTTTTGATCCTTTTAATTCCATAATAAAGACCTCCTATCTACTTTTATTCTAGAACAACTAGCTTTGTTTTTCCATTAAATTGCATAAAAAAAAAGACAAATCCTAAGACTTGTCTTTCATTCTTTAATCATTATTTGACCAAGAAGGCGTCTCATTACCTCTACGTACTAAAATAGCCTTTTGGAACTCTGTTTGATCTAAGAATTCTAGAATACGCATTGTTTCTTCTTCTGTACAACCCACTAATAATTTTACAATACAATCTTTTTTCAAAATGTCAGCTGTAATTACAATCGCATCTACATTATTTGTTGCGATAGAACCTTTGAAAACATCAATTGGTTTTTGATCTGAACCAAATGTATCTGAAAGAAAACCGTAATCCACAGGATAAACTAAATTTGTAAATTTATAGTGAGTACTTCCTTTGGGTCGGTCAATCGTACAACTGCTAGATAACAATAGCGTATCAAGTTTTTGCCAAAAGTATGCATTATTTTCTAATTGCTGCATAATAACCTCCTATCTTGTAATAGTCTATTAATTATTATAGCATTTAGAAAATATTTTTCAATATGAGAAAATTTTTTCAATATTCTTGGAAGAATGATTTAATTGTTTCATGGTTTTTAGTACAATTTAATGCCAACATTAATAAAATTCTAGCTTTTTGTGCTGAAAATTTGTATGCAGGAATTGTCACTTGTTTTGAATCAAATACATCTGAATCAAAAACAGCTCCCTCTAACACACGACTTGCACGTACAACTGTACATTCTCCTGTATAGTTTTCTAAAACATCTTTTATCTTTGTAGGATAATTACCAGAACCTGTACCGGCCAATACTAAGCCATCATATTTATTTAACATATACTCTAATAATTCTGAATCTGAATCTGTATGTACATAAAAGATTTCTACTTTTGGTAATGTTTCAAATTCCATCTTTGAAAAAATAGTTTGAAATGTATGTTTTTTAAATGGTGCACTCAACAAATATACATGATCATCACGCATATAACCTAGAGAACCAAATTCTCCCATTTTAAATGCATCTGTTTTGTAACTATTCGTTTTTTGTAAATCTCTTCCTGAATAAATTGTATCTGAAATAACAGCTAAAACGCCAGCTTGCCAAGCTTCCATATGACAAGCTAAAGCTACGGCTTGATATAGATTCATAGGTCCATCTGCACTTGTTGCAGTTGCAGGTCGCATAGACCCTGTTAAGACAACAGGTTTATGACATGCCAATGTCAAATTCAAAAAGAATGCTGTTTCCTCCAATGTATCTGTTCCATGTGTAATCACAATTCCATCAACATAGCGATTTTTTTCTAGTTCGTGACAAATCTTTCTTAATTCAACCCATTTATCTAGGCCCATATCATTCGAATCCACATTACACAGTTGAATCGTATTCAAATTAGCTAAATCACAAATCTGTGGAATACTCTGTACAATTTCTTCTACATCAAATGTGCCTGCTTGATAATTGGCACTTTTACCTAAACTTCCACGCCCCGCAATCGTACCACCAGTGGCTATAATTGTAATATTTTTCTTATTCATATGTTTCTAAAAACTCCCAGAACTCTTGTGTATCCGCATTATCAAAATCAATTGTTGAATCCACATCCCACAAACTAATCGAATTATCATTTTCGTTGTATCCAATCCCAGCATGTTTAGCCTTACCATTTTGTATAACATACAATGTTGGTGTATATAAGAAATAAGGGGCCATGTCTAATATAATTTTACCATCTTCTGTTGAGCTTTTAAGTTGTTTAGAGTCTGCACTGACTTTACTAAATCCATAATCTGTTGAATCAATTTTATAAAGAATTAGATTAGGATGTTCATCTTTTGTTTTGTCAATATATTCTTGTAAAGCCTCACAAAAAGGACAATTCTCTCGTTCAATGATTACCACAAAAGATTCTTTGTTATCTAATTTCTTTTGCAATTTAGTTGCCGAAATCTCCTTGATTTCAAAAGGTGTTTTTGCCCCACATCCAACAAGACTTAAGCATAGTACAAAGGCACATAATAAAGTGAATATCTTTTTCATTAAAAAACCTACTTTCTAATACCATCCATAAATTTAGTTAAACTAAATGCCAATGCCTCTAGTTTTTCATTACCTGTTTGTAAAGCCATTTGAAAAGTCATAGCACGATCTGCACTTGAAAAGATTCCAATCATACCCTCATCATACATATCTTGATAGCCTAATCCCAATGCACCACTTAAACAGATACATGGCACATTGTATGCTCTAGCAAGATGTGCAATACCTAAAGGAAGTTTACCATATAATGTTTGAGCATCTGTTTGGCCTTCCCCAGTAATCACTAAATCTGCATTTTGAAGATGTTCTTTTAAGCCAGAATATTCAACAACTAAATCAATTCCAGAAACCATCCTTGCTTTCATAACCCCTAATAATACAGAACCTATACCACCTGCTGCTCCAGAGCCTTCAAATTCATTCACATTTACGTGAAATGTTTGTTTCAATTTTGAGCAATAATGAGTCATACCCTTTTCAACTTCATTCATTTGATTTAAATAAATCCCTTTTTGCTTGCCAAAAATATATGTAGCCCCATTTCTACCTAACAAATGATTTTTCACATCACACGCACAAATAATTTCAATTCCTTTTGGAAGTCTAGCATATCGCTTATCAACAAAAGCAATTTGAGTTAATGCATAAACACTAGGCACCAGCAATTCTCTTTTCGAATTATAAAAGCGAATACCAAACTCACTTAGAATTCCCATACCACCATCATTAGTAGCACTACCGCCTAAACCAATGATTATTTTTTTACACCCTCTTGTAATCGCATCCTTCATCATAATACCTACGCCTCGACTCGATGCGATCATTGGATTTCTTTTTTCTTTTGGTGTCATGTTTAAGCCTATACAACTTGCCACATCCATTATGGCAAGTTCTCCATCTTGTGAAATACAGTAATTCGTAAACATATTTTTTCCATAAGCATCTACAGTTAATACTTCTGTTGTTTTTCCTTTAATAATTTCACAAAAAACCATGGCAGTTCCTTCTCCTCCATCAGCCATAGGAAAAGTCAAAACTTCATGTTCGCAATTCGCCTTTAAAATACCATTTTTAATACTCTCTTCTACTTCTTTTGAAGACATACAGCCTTTAAAAGAATCACACGCTACTATTATTTTCATGCGTTTATTTTACCATAAGCCTTGAAAAATAGACACTTTTTTCAAAATAGTAGAAAACAAAATATAAAATATCCTTTTTTGTAAGAATAAGTGCCTTGAAAACAAGGTATTCATATGGGATAATACTTTAGTGAAAAAAATCATACGTGATTTTATTCACAAAGGAGACCATATCATGGAAAAAAAACATGTTGTTATAGGAGTGTCTGGTGGAATCGCAGCTTATAAAGCCTGTGATCTTGTCAGCAAACTATCCAAAAAAGATTATGAAATTAAAGTTGTCATGACAAAGCATGCACAAGAATTTGTCAAACCAATCAACTTTGAATCTTTGAGTAAACATAAATGTGAAGTTTCTTTATTCGATGAAACAAATGAAGATCCAATTGCCCACATCACGTTAGCTAAATGGGCAGATATCATAGTATTAGTTCCTGCCACTGCCAACATCATTGCCAAAGTAGTTCATGGAATTGCAGATGATATTGTTTCAACAACTTTCTTAGCTTGTCATACTAAGAAATTAATTTGCCCAGCAATGAATGTTCATATGTATGAAAATGAAGTTACTCAAAGAAATATTAAACTTGCCAAAGAGCTAGGATATAAATTTGTAGAACCAGTTGTTGGACATTTAGCATGTAATGATACAGGAAAAGGTAAACTTGCCGATGTACAAGATATTGTGACTGCCATTGATCACGAATTTGAAATAGAACAATCCTTAAAAGGAAAGAATGTTTTAGTTTCTGCTGGACCAACACAAGAAGCCTTAGACCCTGTACGTTTTCTAAGCAATCATTCAAGTGGTAAACAAGGTTATGCGATTGCAAAAGCAGCCAAGGCACTAGGAGCTAATGTAACATTAGTTACCGGGCCAACCGCTTTAGAAGATCTTAATGATGTAAATATGGTGCACGTAACAAGCGCTCAAGATATGTTTGATGCAATCACCTCAAGACTAGATGATCAAAACTATATTATTATGGCTGCTGCGGTTGCAGATTATAGACCTGAAATTGTTGCAGATCAAAAAATCAAAAAATCTGATGAAGAAGTCACTTTCCATTTTGTGAAAAACCCAGATATCTTAGCTTACATTGGAAAACACAAAAAAGAAAATCAAGTCATTTGTGGTTTTGCGATGGAAACACAAAATCTAGAAGAAAATGCTAGAAAAAAATTAGAGGCTAAAAACTGTGATATGTTAATAGCGAATAACTTATTCACAAGTGGCGCAGGCTTTCAAACAGACACAAATGTTGTAACATTATTAAGAAAAAATACTTCTCAACATTTACCTAAATGTTCAAAAGAAGAATTAGGATTTAAAATATTAGAAACAATGAAAGAGATTGAGATGGAGAAATAAAATGCTTGTAACAGTAGATATTGGAAATACAAACATCACTATTGGTATTTTTGACAAAGATGAGTTAATCGGTACATATCGATTAACTACAAAAGTTAGAAGAACGAGTGATGAATATGGCTTTATGTTAAAAAACTTCTTAGACCGATCAAATGTACACGAAAAACAAATTGACGCAGTTATTGTTTCAAGTGTTGTTCCTAAAGTAATGCATTCCTTCACAAATGGAATTAAAAAATTCGTAGGTATGGAACCTCTTATTGTAGGTCCTGGTATAAAAAGTGGAATCAGCGTCCAATTAGAAACCCCAAGAAATGTAGGTGCCGACCGTATTGCAGATTGCGCAGGTGCCTTTAACGAATATGGCGGACCAATCTTAGTTGCCGATTTTGGAACAGCTACTACATATGATTATGTAGACGAAAATGGTTGCTTTAAAGCTGGTGCCATTGGTGTTGGTATTGAAACAGGAGCAAATGCTTTATGGGGGCAAACCGCTCAACTTCCTGAAATTGAAATCAAACGCCCTAAAACAATTTTAGCTAGAAATACACAGACTGAAATGCAAGCAGGCGTATTCTATCAATTTTTAGGTGGTGTTGAATATACCATCGCTCAATTCAAAAAAGAAGTTGGCAAAGATTTAAAAGTCATTGCGACAGGTGGTTTAGGAAGAATTGTTTGCAGCTATACAAAATCAATCGATGTCTATGATCCTAACCTGATTTTTAAAGGATTAAAAGTTATATATGAAAAGAACAAAGACTAATTCAATCTTTGTTCTTTTTTTAACCATTTTTTATATGTATGTTCAATTAAAAATGCCCCTAATGGCGCTGTAATCAAGATGGATAAAACAGCTACAGTCAATACAATTTGTCCACATTCTAGTCCTGCAGCCAAGGGAACTGATCCTATCGCAGCTTGTACAGTTGCCTTAGGACAATAGGAAATCATACAAAATAGGCGTTCTGATTTTGTTAGTGATGTTTTTAGTAAACAAATAAACACACCAATCATTCTAAATACAAGTACCCCAAATATTAATAGAATAGCCATTACGCCTGCTTTTAATGCATAAGAAATGTTTACACAAGCACCGACTAACACAAATAATAAGACTTCCGCACCAACCCATAACTTATTAAATTTAACAGATAATCTTTTAGATACAATCGAATGATTTCTTTGTAAGAAGATTCCCATAAACATAATCGCAATCAAGCCTGAAAACGGAATTGGCAATACATCTTCAAGTGTTACTAAGATAAATGCAACACTTAATAAAACTAGAATTTTAACTGTATCTCGCATATGGTTTTTCTTAAAGAAAATCGCAAGTCCTTTTCCCAATAATGCTCCACATATAATACCTGTTAGAATGGATAGTGGAATATTCACAAAGCTTAAAACATTAATACTTTCACCTTGAGCTAAACCAAGAAATGCTGTAAACATCACAATCACAAATACGTCGTCAACACTAGCTCCAGCCAAAATCAATTGGGGAATGCTTTCCTTTGTTCCATATCCTTCTTCCATAAGTTGTAACATTTTTGGAACAATGACTGCAGGACTCACTGCTGCAACAACACTTCCCATTATGGCAGCATCCAATAAAGAAATTCCTAATAAATTTGGTGCTAAAATAATCATTCCAACCATTTCAAAGCATGCTGGCACAAAACACATCAATATGGCTGGTCTTCCAACTTTTTTTAAATCACTTAGATCCAGATTCAATCCAGCTCGCATCAATATAATAATTAATGCAATCTTTCTTAATTCACTTGATATAATCAATAATGAAGAATCAATCAAGCCAAGACAATAAGGCCCTAAAAGAATCCCCGTAAATATCATTCCTAATAACCCAGGTAATCCTATCTTTTTACATAACCAAGATAAAAATATTCCTACAAGAAAAATATAAGATAAACTTATCAGCATTTAATCTCTCCTTTCAAAACGCAGAAAAGCTGATGGTTTCCGCGTTAAAAAAACACAGAAGTCATCAGCCTATAAAAAGCGGTTTTAGTATTAAACTACGGGAAAACTTCATTCCCAATAAAAATTATACTACAATTTTTAAGTTCTCATCAATAGAGTTTTAATCAATTCTTCACTCACTGAGAAAATTGATGCGATAACTTTAACACTGAAATCTTTATCTAACATGGTTTGATATACTTCAAATTGATTTAGTGCAATGCCTTTGTTGAACATTTCCTCAACACTTTGTAAAAAATGGATGTGATTGCACATCCATTCAGACTGTTGACAAAGTGACTGTCGACAGTCTTTTTAAAATCTGATAGAATATCT
>URHY01000052.1 GCA_900547815.1 uncultured Solobacterium sp. | reverse complement strand
AAATTATTTTATATTGATGAAAGGAGAGAAAGTCGAGACAAAGTCTACTCGACGAACCCATGAATAAATTAGAACAAGCACGTACACAAATTGATGCGATCGATCGTGAAATGGCTAAGCTGTATGAAGCTCGATTGGATGCAGTTAAAGATGTGATTGCGTATAAAATAGAAAATGATTTACCAATTCTAGATTCAGGTAGAGAGCAGGTTGTGATTGAAAAGAATCTGCAGTTTATTCAGAATCCAGATTATAAAGAATATTATGAGTCTTTTATAAAATTCATTATGAAAGAATCAAAGGCCTACCAAAGAACGTTGCAGTCGCATGATAAAGTCGGATATTGTGGGGTTGAAGGTGCCTTTGGACATATGGTGAGTGAAAAGTTGTTTCCTTCCAATCCCAAAGTGGGTGTTTCTAGTTTTGAGGAAGTCTTTCAAATGGTTGTCCATTCAGACGTACAATATGGTGTGATTCCTTTTGAGAATACGAATTCTGGATTGGTTGGAGAAGTCTTAGATTTATTAATGGAATATCCAGTGTATATTCAGTCAATTTATGATCAAAAGATTGAACAATGTTTACTTGGAGTTCCTGGCAGTACATTGAAAGATGTTGAGTGGGTCTATTCAAAGGATCAAGCGCTATCACAATCTAAAGAATTTTTAAAGGAATTAAATGTACAAACGGTGGCCTATCCAAATACGGCGATGGCAGCTCAATATATTTCAGCACAGAAGGATGTGCATAAAGCAGCTATTGGTGCTAAGGAAAATGCAGAGTTGTATGGCTTAAAGGTGTTGGCTACAAACATTCAAGAAAATGCGACAAATACAACGCGATTCTTGGTGATTGGATTAAAGCCACAAATAAAGGGGAATCGTTTTAGTATGGTTTTATCCGTTAAACATGAAAGTGGAGCTTTGGCTAAAATTATTGATTGTATTGCCAAGAATGGATTGAATATGGAAAGTATTCAGTCTAGGCCAATGAAAAATAAGCCATTTGAATATTTTTTCTTTGTTGAAATAGAGGGAGATATGTCAAAGGCAGATGATTGTATTCATGAGATACAGTCTGTATGTGAAAGTGTAAAAGTATTGGGAGCATATACTTTAAAGGAGGAAAAATAAGCATGAATTTTGTGAAGGAAAGTGTCAATCAAACACCAATCGTAGATACTGTATTCTCGATTGTTGCCAAGGCAAAGGAAGCTAAGGCAAAGGTGGGATCTGAAAATGTTGTCGATGCGACAATCGGTTCTTTATATGATGAAGAAGGTACTTTGGTTGCCTTGGATAGTGTATATAGTTCATTAAAGAATTTAGATAATAAAGTATTGGCAGCATATGCAGCTAGTTTTAGAGGAAATCCAGACTTCAGAAAAAAAGTATATGACTGGGTGTTGAATGGAAATTCACACTTAGAACATGAAGTGATCGCAACACCTGGAGGAACTGGTGCTGTTGGTATGACTTTACAAGAGTGTTTAGATGAAGGTCAAACAGTTATCTTGCCAGAAATTGCATGGGGATCTTATGCATTAATGGCACAGATGCACAATTTAAATGTGGAAAAGTATAGTTTATTTGAAGAAGATCATTTTAATTTAAATTCTTTTAAAGTGGCTTGTAAAAGAGTGATGGAAAAACAGAATCGATTAGTGATTGTTATTAATGATCCTTGCCATAATCCTACAGGTTATTCTTTAAGTGAAGAAGAATGGAAAGAAGTCATTTCTTTCTTAAATGAATGTTCAAAAACACATGCCGTTGTATTATTGAATGATATTGCGTACATTGATTTTTCTTCAAGACAAGAAAAGGCGAAAGAATACTTTGCACAATTTGATCAAATTGAGAAAAATTTTGTCGTAATTGTAGCATTTAGTTTATCAAAATCAATGACAAGCTATGGACTTCGTTGTGGAGCTGCCATTGTGTTAGGACAAGAAAAAGAAGCAGTTGAACAAGTTAAAATCGTATTTGAAAAGGATGCACGTGCGACTTGGTCAAATATCAACAATGGAGCTATGGCTACATTTGTGGATGTATTAGACAATCATAAAGCAGATTACGATAAAGAAAGATTGCACTATGTAAATTTATTAAAAGAACGTGGTGACATCTTTGTCAAAGAGGCTAACGAAGTGGGATTAAAGCATTATCCATATAAAGAAGGTTTCTTTGTGACTTTATCTATGGATAATGAAACGCGTGATAAATACCATGAGGCATTAATGGAAAACAACATTTTTACTGTCAAAGTAAATTTAGGTATTCGTGTCGCGATTTGTTCTTTATCTGTTGAAAAGACAAAGGGATTGGCAAAAAAGATGAAGGATATTTTGGATACAGTAGCTTAATGCTGTATCCTTTTTTTCATCCACTTATGTGGAACTCCTTCATCATCGTCGATTTGACCAAATTGAATATAACCTTGGTTTTCGTAGAATAAACTGACACGAACTTGGGCGTGTACTACAATTAAATCTCCATTTAATTTTTTAATTTCTTTTTCTGCACTTTCTAGTAACAAATGACCAATATGCTTATTTCGATATTCTTTTAATACGGCAACTCTTCCAATAGTATAATGATTGTTTTCTTTGAAGAAACGACAAGTTCCGACAGGCTTTGTTTCATCGAAAACTACAATATGAGAACTGATTTGATCAATATCATCAAATTCATTTTCGAAGCCTTGTTCTTTCATGAATACTTTGATACGAATATCTTTCGCTTCTTGCGGTAAGGTTGTATATGTTTTTGCGTTCATAATCTTTCTTCTTTCTTTTCTTCAACATTAACAACTGAAAAATGAAAAGTCAAATATGATATAATATAAGGAAAGTTAGGTGGAAAAGAGTATGCATATTTATGAAGAGTCTTTAAATCGTTTTATTAAAAATTCCTGGATTTATTATGAGGCAAACGATCCTTATTATGCAGGTAAGATTGAACGAATTTCGATTGAAAGAGTACATGATAAAATTTTGTATTATGAGGTAAGGGCAATTGTTCAAACGCGTTGGAATGAAGAAATCTTAAATTTTAGAGTTAATGAATATGGGACGATTTTGACTACAAGTTGCACTTGCTGTCAAGATCCACATTCAGGGTGTGTGCATTTAGTAAGTGTAGTACGAGCTATCAATGCGATAAATCCACAAACTTTTCCGTTTCATGTTGATTATCAAAACTATGTAAAAGAAAAAAATCGACAGGAAGAATTAGAACGTAAGCGTCGTCGTATAAATGATTTGAATCAAGTGGCATTTGAATTTTTAAAAGAAAAACAAGAAGATAAAGTAAATAGTTTTTTTAAGGAAAATGAAAATCTAATTCGATTGTCTTTATATCACACAAATTCATATTATTATGATCAGATTGCGTTTAAATTAAAGATTCAAGTAAGCCGAGCTTATACGGTAAAAAATATACAAGATCTGTTACGCGGCTTTTTTGAGAAAAGATTGGAGTCTTTTGGGAAGAACACACAGATTTACTTGACTAATGATGATTTAGATGAGCCTAGCCAATTGATTTATAATTTTTTATTAAAATATGCTTTTACTAAAGATTGGCAAAAAGAAGGAGAAATTTATTCAGAATGTTTGGATGATTTCTTTAATCTAAATGCATCTTTGCCTAAAGAGTATACGGAATTTAAAACGTCTAAAAAAAATATAAAACTAGTTTTGAATTTGTTGGAACATGAAGATTGTTTTGAACTCAATACAGAACTAGATGATAGCTTTTTGATTGGCAATAAACATCTTTATATGGTGAATCATAAAGAAATTGTGCAATATACCATGGATCCAGATGGTTTTTTAGCTTCACTAGCCTATAATTTGCAACAAAATGATGGATGGTTAATTAAAAAGTCAGAATTCAAAGCTTTTTATTTACAATGCCTGCAACCGTATATGGAATACATAAAATTAGAAACAAATGTAGATGTGGAAAAGTATACAACTCTTATAGAGAATATTCGTGTGTATTCGGATTTAGAAAATGTCAATATGGTCGTATGGGGAACATATTTAGAGAATAACCAGAAGAAGAGTTTCTTTGCGAATACCAATTCCAATCAAATAGCGAGTGTTGAAGCCATAATTCAGCATTATGCGGTAAAGATTGAAGATAACAAGGCAATTTTTAAAGGTAGAAGTGATGCACTTTATAATTTTTTAGATTATGGTATTCCGTTGATTCAAAAACAAGCAGATGTATATGTTTCAGAAGAATTGAAACGATTAAAAAATCGCCGTAGTATGAATTTGAGCGTTAAGGTTTATGTCCAAAATGATTTATTAAAAATGGAATTGGATAGTAACGTAAATGTGGATGAATTGTCACATATATTAAATGCATATCGGAAAAAGAAAAAATTTTATCAGTTAAAGAATGGTGAAATGATTGATTTGGAAAATACGGGGTTAGAACAATTGGATGAGTTAGCTTCCACGATGAATTTAACAACTAAAGATTTCAAAAAGGAAACAATTGAAAAACCGGCATATCAAGCTTTTCATTTAATGGATGTAAATCCAGAATTCGATGTTCGCAATGATGATTCGGTTACAGAATATACAAATCGATTAATGAAAGTAAAAGAACAAACCATACAATTGAAGGATGCGTATAAAACTTTATTGCGCACCTATCAGCAACAAGGAATACAATGGCTTTATGATTTGAAAAATATGAATTTAAATGGAATTCTTGCCGATGATATGGGACTTGGCAAGACATTGCAGGTATTGGTATTTTATGAGCAATATGTTTCAAAAGAGAAACCAAGCTTGATTGTATGTCCAAGTAGTTTAATGTATAACTGGAAGTCAGAAATTGAAAAATTTAAAATTGATGTCGATGCAGTATGTGTTACTGGAACTCAGGATGTTCGTAAAGATATTATAAAAGAAAATCATGAGCTGTATATAACGACATATGATTATTTGCGTAGAGATGTTGAATTATATATGTCTATGGAATTTGAATATATTGTTCTAGATGAGGCGCAATTTATAAAGAATCCAAAAACGAAGAATGCGCAGAGTGTGAAATCTTTAAAAAGTAAACATCGTTTGGCTTTGACAGGAACACCAATTGAGAATGGCTTAGGTGAATTGTGGAGTATTTTTGATTTCTTATTGCCTGGATATTTATATAGTTTGAATTATTTCACAAAGAATTTTGAAAAGCCAATTCAAATGGGAGATGACAAAAGGCAGGCACAGCTACAAAAATTAGTGTCGCCATTCATTCTTCGTAGAACGAAAAAACAAGTGTTAAAGGATTTGCCGGATAAAGTTGAGAAAGATTTGTGGTTGAATTTTAGTCCGGAAGAAAAACAATTGTATCTTGCAAATTTGGCTCAGGTCAATGAGCAGCTCCAGCAGCAGTTAGAATTAGAGCAGGTGGATTCCATCTTGATTCTTGCGATGATGACGCGTTTACGTCAGATTTGTTGCGAACCAAGAATGTTGTATGAAAACTATACGGGAGAGAGTACGAAGTTTAAGATGTGTTTAGATTTGATTGAAACACTAAAAGAGAATGATAAGAAGGTTTTGTTGTTTTCTAGTTTCACAAGTATTTTTGATTCTTTTATTGAAGAATTTGATCGACGAGGCATCAAATATCATATGATTACGGGTGCGGTAGATAAAAAGAAACGTAAAGAAGAAGTAGATGCTTTTCAAAATGATGATTCAAATGTATTCTTGATTTCTTTAAAGGCAGGAGGAACGGGATTGAATTTGACGAAAGCTCAAGCTGTTATTCATTTTGATCCTTGGTGGAATGTGAGTGCACAAAATCAAGCGACAGACCGTGCATATCGTATTGGACAGACAAAGAATGTTCTTGTTTATCAGCTATTGATGAAGAATACGATTGAAGAGAAAATCTATGAAATGCAGAAACGTAAAAAAGCAATGAGTGATTTATTTGTGGAGAATTCCAAGGGTGGTATTTCCACTTTGTCTAAGGAAGAGTTAAAAGATTTGTTTTCGATGGATTAAGGCTATATATTTTTTGAAATATATAGCCTTTTTTCATAAAATGTGATAAAATAGTTGTAATGAAAGGGATTACAAAAGGTGCGAATATGAATAGAAGTGCAGGAATATTATGTCCTGTTTTCTCTATCCCTGCAAATCAAGGGATTGGTGATTTAGGGCAAAAAACAATTCGAATGATCGATATTATTGCGGATGCAGGTTACGGAATATGGCAAATATTGCCGCTACAAATGACAGGTCCCACTCATTCTCCATATCAAACATATTCTAGTTTTGCAGGAGATCCTATCTATATCAACTTGGATCGTTTGTGTGAAATGGGGTTATTGACGCAAAGTTCGATTGTGAATTGTAATAAGTTTAAAGACCATGTTGAATATGATAAGATTCGTGAATTTAAGGAACCTTATTTTCAAAAGGCCTTTAAAGTTTTTAAAAAGGAATTTGAATCGTTTAGAGAAGATTTTGAAGCATTTAAGCAAGATGCATTCTGGTTAGAAGATTGGTCTGCTTATTCTTTGTTTAAGAGTTTTTATAATGGAGCTCCATGGTTTGAATGGGAAGACGAATATAAAGATTGGCCAAAAAATCGTGATATTGATTTAGATGATTATAAAGATGAAATCTTTTATATTGAATTTTTACAGTTTATTTTCTATAAACAATTGGATGAAATTCAAATGTATGCGCACGCAAGAAATTTAAAAATCATGGGTGATATGCCTTTCTATGTTGATTTAGATAGTGCGGATGTATGGTGTAATCGAGAAGCTTTCTTATTAGATGAAGAAGGAAAACCAGAATTTATTGCGGGTTGTCCTCCGGATTATTTTAGTGAAACAGGACAACGTTGGGGAATGCCAATTTATGATTTTGATGCGCAAGAAGCAAATGGATATGTTTTTTGGTGCAATCGTATGAGTTGGATGAATCGTTGTTATGACATGGTAAGAATTGATCATTTTAGAGCTTTTGACACATATTGGAAGATACCTGAGTCTTGTCCTACTGCAATTGAAGGAAAATGGATCTTAGGTCCAGCTCATAAATTAATCGATGCGATTTTAAAGGCATGTCCAGATATTGTTCTAGTGGCAGAAGATTTAGGGCTGATTCGTCCAGAAGTCATTGAACTTGAAGAGGATTATGGAATCCCAGGTATGGATGTTTTATTGTTTAGAATGGAAACTAAACAATTAAAGAAAAAGGCAAAGAAAAATTCTGTATTGTACACAGGTACACATGATAATGCGACATGTAATGAAGATTATCATACATATGATTCAAATAAGCGTATCAGTTTGCGTCGATTCTTTAAAAACCAAGGATATTCAAGTCGTTCTTTTAATGAAATGCTTTGTCAATATGCTTTAGATACAGATGCTGATACTGTTATATTGCCAATCTGGGATATTTGTGGATTTAAAGAAGAGGCACGCATCAATACACCAGGAACTGTGTCGAATAAAAACTGGACTTGGAAATTAAAAGATTTTAAAACATTTCCAGATAAGGTTATGAGTACAAAAGAGTGGATCAAAAAGTCAAATCGTTAAAGATAAAGTTAAGTATAGAGCAGAAATCATCAATTTTTGCTCTTTTTCGCTTGGGTTGATAGAATAATAAGGAAGAGGTGGAAAATGATGAAAAAACTATTAACGATTCTATGTTCATTTGTTTTATGTATATCTTTATTTGGATGTCAAAAAGAGACGAAGAATTATATCGCAAAAATCGAAGTAGAGAATTATGGTACAATTACATTGAAGCTTGAAGGGAAAAAAGCTCCAATCACAGTACAAAACTTTGTAGATCTAGCTAAGTCAGGATTTTATGATGGGTTAACGTTCCATCGTATCATTAAAGGATTTATGATTCAGGGCGGAGATCCAAATGGAAATGGTACAGGTGGATCAGATAAGACAATCAAGGGTGAATTTAAGGATAATGGTGTAAAGAATAATATCAAACATAAACGTGGTGTCATATCTATGGCAAGAAGCTCGGATTATGATTCGGCAAGTTCACAATTCTTTATTATGCAAGAAGATAATGATTCATTAGACGGTCAATATGCAGCTTTTGGACATGTTACTAAGGGAATGAAGATTGTAGATCAAATTTGTGAAGATGCAGATCCAATGGATGATAATGGTACGATTGCTGAAAGTAAACAGCCTGTTATTAAAACAATCAAAGTATCTGAAATAAACGACTAGAGAAATCTAGTTGTTTTTTATATATTAAGATTTTGGTTTTGGAATAGAGAAATACGGAATGTGAAATAGTGTTAAAATATCACAAGATATGAATTGTCAGGGACGACAAAAAGGACTATTGAAAATAGCCAACATTTTGTATTCATCTTTAGTTGTTGAATTATTTTTTTACAATCATCTTATGATCGCATTCAGGACAGTGCATCATATAGTTTTCTTCAGGTTCATTTGGAAATAATTCGTCGATCAACCATCTAGGTACTTCTTCTTCGTAACCGCATTTTGTACATTTCATCAATACATCTTTTTCTGTATGTTCTGTCATTTCTGTTGTCCTTGAATGGATTATATGTATAAGTATACTGCGTAATGGCTCCACATTTACATTGAATTGGGTCTCTATTAAAAGAATCAATCAAATGAGTGCGGTATCTGAATTTACTGAGTTTGTTTTTAAGGGCTTTAGTTCTTGTTTTACGAGAATAATCCTTATTCTTTTTGATTCCAAGAAGTGCATGAACTTTGTCCAATGTTTTCTTAGATGCATTGACATTATCAAATAGTTAAGAAATGATAGTTGGGTATATGTATGATAAGGCGATTGATAAAGTCAATCACATTATCTGTAATATCATATCTTTTTTCATCCTTATGATCATTGTAGAAACAACTGACAATTTTTGATTCTTTATTGTATTCTGTGATTCTATTTTCAGCCATGACACATCTTCCAGCGTAACGAGAGAAAAGTTTACGCAGCCTTGAATATCTTTATTATTGTTGGAATCGTTGTCAGTAGATTTGAACTTGGCATAGACATAGAACCCTTTAGGATGATCTTTATAGAGTCTGTTCTTTTCTTCGGGTTTCATTAATCCGCCAACTTCCTGGATAAGTCGAATTCATCAAATGTTTTTCTAAGCCTAGAGAAATTGAAATGGTGAAACATCTTTAGTTTGTTTGTTTTTAGTGAATATACGAGTTTCGGTACAAGGCAATGGATGTGTGGATTCCATTTAAGGTCTCTTCCAAAATTATGTAGAGTGGCAATCATACCAAATTCATTACGAACAGGGATATCTTTGAATATATAATGAGTATTCTTTAATTGTTTCATCTTCAGTTTCTTTAATAATGATCTGTTCACTAGTATACATATTGTATTTCTAGCTGCAACAAACAATAGATTGAGTCGAGTACGATCCTGTCTGAACCAGTTTCTAAGTTCTTCAGGAATAGTAAAGACAATGTGTCTATGAGGGCAGTCAAGGCAAAAAGAAGTGGCTTTGGCTGCAAGCTGTTTGGCATATTTAACATCACAGGCATTACAGAACCTGGAATGGCATGAATGAGGGATAATGTTCCAGTTTTCACAATCGGTACATTCAAACTGATCAAAGCCAAGATAACATGTGTGGCAAAGAAGAGAACGTTCTACATTGTCAAAATGCAAGGACGAGCTTTACCGGAAGCATCTAATTTTCGAATGTATTCAATATTATCGAAGAAGATGTTTTTAATAGGGTGATTGAAATCAAAGTTTCGAACATCACAATCTAATAATGATAGAGTTTCAATTGGAATGTTTGAATGATAAGTAGTGTCCATATAATATAAAAAGGCCAACGACACCACAAACAGGACAATGTAAAGACAGCAAATCAATCGCATTAACAAAAGCTTGATAATCATCTTTATTCAAAATCAGGTTGAAGTCGTTGGTAATTTTCAGTATCATATAATTGTCTAAGAGGACGGGTAGAAATCACAACTTTGATCGGTGCTGGATTTCTACCTTTTTTTACGTCCAATCCCTTCTAAAAATACTGTAACAAAAAGATAGGGAAAGTAAACCCTAAAAGTGTTTAAAGGTCATCTCTATCTCAGAGTCAAAATCCCTATGACTTTTAAAGGTTGATTTATCCCTATCTATTTTTATATATTCAAAGTTTCAAGAAACTGATCGAAGAAGGCATCTATTCAAAAGAATTATATTCGGATTTAACAAAACAATAAACAAGCAGCCTGGCTAAACAAATGTTTGGTCAGGCTTAATTATTGTCCTTTATTTGTTGCGCATAAACCAGTCGAAAGCTTGATTAAAATCTAGATTCCATGCAATTAGTTTTAAACTTTTACTATCAATAATAGTAAGAGATAAATTTTATATCTTCAAAAATTCTTTTTCTAATGTAGGTTCCAGCTCCTTAATCAATGCAGCAATAGCTGAACCATGAGAGACAACAAGAATATTCCTTGTGTATTCTTTTGCATATTCTTGAATGGCATAAAACATTCTTTTTCTTACAATTTTATATGATTCTTCTTGAGGCGCATGACCATGTGGATATACCTCATATCGTTTTCTTCCATTCCATCCTTCTGTAATTCCATAACATTTTTCAATGATACGATCATCTATTATTTTTCTTGAAACTGTAGCATTTTTAGTGAGTATATTTCCGGTAGTAATAGCTCGTTTTAATGGTGAAGTGATAAGTGCATCAAAAGATTGATCGTTAAATAGAAAACTAGTCCTCTCTGCTTGCTTTATTCCAGTTTCATTTAACGGAATATCTGTTTTTCCTTGCACTAACCCTTTTTTGTTCCATTCTGTTTCTCCATGTCGAATTATATATATGTACATATAAACCTCGTTATAAAGCTTGGAAATCTTGTTGTTCTTGATTTAATAGTTTTATTTGCTCTTTAGTAATTATAATCTTTTCTCCATCTGTTGTATTTTGACAATATATGTAAATAGAATGATCTAAAAGATATGATATTTCTGTCGAAAAGCGATTAAATAGTTGGTCAATAATCTGCTTTTTATTTAATCCACTTTCCAAAAGATTACCTCCAATTTGGATAGTGTCGATTGGAAAATTTATTTTGTGCAAAGAAACAACAGTTTTTAGTGATTTTATTAAAATTAATATTCTAGCGGTTGGCGGAATATTGGTTCTTTTATTGATATACTCTGCGACCTGATTAACTGTAAAAATTTTTATACGTACATGAGGAGGAGTTGTTAAACGGTATATTTGACATAGAAACTTGTTTTCTGCTAAATCATCATCAATAATATAAATCGTATTGATATTAATTTTCTTTAGCCAAAAAATGATGATTTGTGCATGTATTAATCGATCATCTACTCGAATTAATTTAATTTCTTTCATCATTTGAATCTCCTTTTGTTTCTATTTTATGTTTCAAGTAATAATTATATATTTTGATGAAACTACGATCTGATTCTGAATTAATAGGATCTATGTCAAATTCATTTTTAATTTTTGTAAGTCTATACATGAGTGTATTTTTATGTACGAAAAGTTCTTTACTAGATCTTACTATATTGTAATTATTACGTATAAGTGTATCTGTTGTTGTGATAAATTCTTTTGCGTCTTCTTCATTATATGTATAAGAAGAAAAAAGATTTCGAAGTATATCATATGGAATTGAAGAAATACAATACATATCAACGTAATTGCTAAAAAATAGAATTGTTTCTTGTATGTTGTGTACAGTTGTATATTTTTTTAACCAAGTTAAATTTTGGTAAGCAAATTTTACATTGTCATAAGTTTTTGATGTATATGCCACCAAGGCCTTACCTTTAAAAGATGTATTTTTAATTAAGAAATCAAAATATACTTTAATATAGTCTTTTTCACTTCCTATAGCACGACTCATATCTTTTAGAATAATTAATTGGTGTCCTAATCTTCCCACAATATCTTCTTTTGAATCATAGTAGAGATTCATATTTGCCAAAACATCCAAGGAAGATACATCATCAGGAATTAGCATAATCATTTTTCTTTCAATTTCCATAGAATGATTACTTTGTTCGCATAATTCAATGATTTTAGAAACTTGTAATGAATCTGAAACAAGCTCTTTTATAAGTTGTTCGTTAATAGTAAGAGTTTCTTTTTCTTCAGTTTGGATCTGTTCATATTTTAAACGAATTTCAAGACTCATTTTTAAAGCTGTAGCGATAGGAAGTAAATTGTTATCAGATCCTGCAATAGCTATAAAACAAGAAGTTATATTATCTTCATAAATTTTTACTAATACACAATTTAATGAGTCTTTTTTACATTCTAATACAGATTCATTAGAATTTAGAAAGTTTTGTAGTTCTTCTTGAGAAAAACAATTCTTTGTATTAGAAGTACTACCGATTTTCTTTGCATAACTATCATAAATACTAATCTGATAATTAGGGAATTGTCCTAGTGTATCTATATATTCTTTTGCGATATTTTTATTAATCATAATTTAATAATATGCAAACAAAAATCAGAAAACAAGTATTTTATATCGGCTTTCATGCATTATGTACAATCTGCACAAAAAATACAGTTTTTTTTTGGAATATATGTCCGTATCAAAAAAGAAAACGCTTTCGTATAATTTAAGTGAGCTTAAGGTAAAGGAAAGGGGAATTAAATGACAGTAAGTATACTCATAATGACGCATGGACATGCTGGGGAAGCTTTAGTTGAAAGTTCCAAGATGATCATAGGAAATAATGTAAAAGTAGAGAGTCTTTCTTTGTTACCTGGAATGTCTATGGAAGATTTGATGAATCAAGCAAAAGACATAATTCAAAGACAAGAGAATACACTTCTTATGGTCGATTTGTATGGAGGAACGCCATCAAATGTTGCAATGGCCTTAACAAGCATTTGTAATGCAAAATGTGTAAGTGGTTTAAATCTCGGTATGTTAATGGAAACTTTGATGATTAAGGAAGCTAATCCAGATATTTCATTGGAAGAACTTCAACAAGTAGCTTCGAAGGCTGGACAGCAAGCTGTAAAGGCTTATGATTATTCAAATTTAGGAGGTTAAAATGGCAGCAGAAATCGTACATGCTCGTATTGATTATCGATTGATTCATGGACAAGTAATTACAAAATGGCTAAAACAGTGTGGAGCTAATCGAATTATTATAATTGATGATGGTTTATCAAAAGATACATTTTTAGGTCAGGTTTATAAAATGGCTGCTCCAACTGGTATCCAAGTAGATATTGTGTCTGTTAAACAAGCGGCAAATTTATGGGCATCAAATAAAACAGTAAAAGGACAAATATTTATTTTGTTTAAGTCAGTTGAAATGGCTAAAGAAGCAATTGATGCAGGGTTAAATTTATCCGAATTACAAATTGGCGGATTGGAAAATACGGCATCTAGAAAAGTTGTGCATGTAGGAATATCCATGGATAAAGATGATGGAGAAAAATTAAAATCTATCCAGAATAAAGGAACTCGGGTATATTTTCAAACAATACCAGGCGAAGAGATTGAAGAATTAGATGAAATCTTGAGAAAGGTGGACTAGATAAATGAAAAATCGTTTTAGAGAAAAGTTAACCAATAAACAACCAATTATGGCTACAAGAATTAATAGTACTTGGCCTATGGTTGCAGAAGTGGTAGGAGCAACAGGTTTATATGATTATGTAGAGTTTTTGGGTGAATATGCTCCTTATTCTCAGGTTGATTTAGAAAACATCGCTAGAGCTTGTGAATTACATGACATGTCTTGCATTATAAAAGTTGATTATGCTAATAGAGCGTATGTAGCTCAAAAAGCTTTAGCATCAGGGTTTCAAGGAATATTATTTACAGATCACACCACAGCAAAAGAAGTGGAAGATACGTTAAAAAATGTGATACCTGCTACTCCTCAATTACAAGGAAGGCTCGGTTTTGTAAATAGACGATTTTATAAAAATGAACATTTTGCAAATCAAATGACATATGCATCAGAAGTTACAAAATGTGTAATGGGCTTTATGATTGAGAAAGTTGATGCGGTAAAAAACATTGAAGAAATTTGTCAGGTTCCTGGTGTTGATTTTATTCAATTTGGTCCTGCTGATTTTTCCATGAATAGTGGATTTAATGCAAAAGAGGAAGTAGAAAAGGTTAGAGAAGCTGAAGAAAAAGTGATTCGAACTGCTTTGAAATATGGAGTTAGTCCTAGAGTGGAATTAAATTCTTCTGACGAAGCAGAACGTTATATCAAGATGGGAGTAACTCATTTTGCATTAGGATCTGAACTTCGAATTGAAAGAGTTTATTGGACAGAACAAGGTAATGATTTGTTAGAACAATTAGGTCAACAGAAATGAAACTTGTAGTATTAGATGGTTATACTTTGAATCCTGGGGATTTAGATTGGTCTTCAATGGAAAGTTTAGGAGAAACTAAAATCTATGATCGAACTTCTGAAAATGAAATATTTGATCGAATTCAAGATGCTGATATTGTTTTAACCAATAAAACTCCTTTAAGAAAAGAACTAATTGAACGTTGTAATCGATTAAGGTTAATTTCAGTTTTAGCAACAGGTTATGACGTTGTAGATGTTGATGCAGCTAGTAAAAAAGGAATTGTAGTTTGTAATGTACCTAGTTATGGAACATATTCAGTTTCACAGTTTGCTATTGCTTTATTACTAGAAATTTGTTGTCAGGTAGGTCATCATAGTCAAATGGTTTTTCAAGGGAAGTGGACTAAAAATAAAGATTGGTGTTTTTGGGACAGTCCTTTAACAGAACTATATCAGAAAACGATGGGAATTATAGGTTATGGTCGTATTGGACAAAGGACTGGAGAAATAGCAAAGGCTTTGGGAATGCATGTTATAGCATACGATAAATATCCTTGTAAAGAGAACATAGAGTATGTTGATCTTGATGAACTTTGTAAAAACTCCGATGTTATTGTATTACATTGCTCATTAAATGCCCAAACGTATCATCTTATAAATAAGGAAAGACTTAAGGCTATGAAAAAATCAGCGATTTTAATCAATAATTCTAGAGGCTCGTTGATTGATGAGATTGCTTTGGCAGAAGCTTTGAATAATGGAATTATTAAAGCAGCAGGATTAGATGTTGTTTCCTTAGAACCAATTCAAAAAAATAATCCATTACTTCATACAAAAAATTGTTTTATAACACCACATATGTCATGGGGATCTTATGAAGCAAGGAAACGAATTTTAAATAGTACTGTAAAAAATATTACTAGTTTTATAGCAGGACATCCAGTCAATCAGATTAATGATTGAGGAACCTGTAAAGCAGAAATAATGGGAGGTGACAGAATAATAATTGATGAAATGCTTGCAAATATAAAGGTATAGAAAAGGAGAGAAAAAGATGACTATTTTACAAGCTTTAATTATTGCTTTGTTGTATTGGATTTCACAAGCAAAAATCTGGTACGGTTTTTCAATTATGCGTATGCCATTATCAATAGCTCCTTTTATTGGTCTGTTGTTTGGTGATATGAAAACTGCATTGGAAGTCGGAGCAACATTACAGATGATTTATATCGGCTCAATTGCACCTGGTGGTAATCCTCCTGCTGATGAAGGTTTGGCTTCTTGTATTGCCATTCCAATTGCTATTACGGCAAATATTGATCCAACAGTAGCAATTTCTTTAGCTATCCCATTGGGATTATTAGGAGTAGTTTTAGAAAATGTTCGTAAAACTCTAAATTCAGGTTTTGTACATATGGCTGATCGATATGCAGCTGAAGGAAATGTACGTGGTGTTCAATTGTGCGCTACTGTTTATCCTATTTTACTAGCTTTCCCTATGCGTTTTATTCCGAATATATAAAACTAGATAGGGATAAATCAACCTTTAAAAGTCATAGGGATTTT
>URHY01000051.1 GCA_900547815.1 uncultured Solobacterium sp. | reverse complement strand
CTATAATTTTTGAAGCCAACTTTTAGTCGACCCTATCTAATTGCGGATTACCATTACAAGTCAGTAAGATTAATCTTTTAAAGATACGTGTGTGGCATCTTTGAAAATTGAATTTGCCGCAATCTGACCACGCACACGAGATAAAGGATATACATTTGTATGTGGACCAATAATAGTTCCTGGACAAAGCACAGAATTACATCCAACCTCTACATAATCGCCCATAAAAGCACCGATTTTTCTTAATCCCGTTTCAAATTCTTCAACCACATTATAATTTTCATCTTTTCTTCTTAAGACAATATTATCTCTAGCACTCTTCAAATTACTTGTGATACCACCAGCACCTAAATGAGAATGAAATCCAAGAATACTATCCCCAACATAGTTATAGTGTGGTGTCTCCACATTATCAAATAAAATGCAATTTTTTAATTCAACACTATTTCCTACAACACAATTTGCGCCAACCAAGGCACTACCACGAATAAAAGCACAATGACGAACTTCAGTTTCAGGACCAATAATGCATGGAGCTCCTAAATAAGCACTTTCAAAAACATGTGCACTTTTATGAACCCAAACCTGCTCTTTTACTTCTACATAATCTTCGCCTAAATTTTTACCTAATACTAAAATCAATTCTTTGATTCCAGACAATGCCTGCCAAGGATATTCAAATTGCGATAAATAATCCTTTGCTAAAGTGTGATTTAAATCATATAGCTCACTAATTTTATACATAAACTTCCTTCTTTCTTACCATTCCGGTTCAAACTTAAAGTCAACCGAAACATGATTTTCATCTATATCTAAAACCGCATAACTACAAGGTTTTCCATCCCTTGAATGCGATAAAGATCCTGGATTCAATAATACTACACCATCAACTTGATCAAAATAAGCTACGTGTGTATGTCCAAAACAAACAATGTCACAATCCAATTCTTTTGCTCGATTTGCTAATTGTTCACATCTTGAAAAATAAGAGAAACGATGTGAATGCGTAACAAAGATACGATGCTTTCCAATCGGAATAATACGCTGATCTTCAAAACGACCAAAATAATCATTATTGCCACGAACAATAATATAGCCCGGATAATTCATTGGATCATCCTCAAGATCCCCACAATGAATAAATAATCTTGCTTCAGGATGTTTTTCGCGAATCAAATTTAATATATCATTTCTTCCATGCGAATCACTCACAACAACTATTTTCATAAACTTTTTTACTCCAATTCATCCTTAAAAGTCATTTGCTCCATACCCTTATTACTATCGTGCATAGCTTTTGCGGTTTTTACACCCACATAACGCAATACAAAAGGTTGATACCAATGTCCTGTCTTTTTTTCCTGACCCATTTCATAACGCACCACAAAACCATATCGATACGCATTTTCAAGGAGCCATTCAACACGATTCTGGTTTTCTTTTGATAATTCTTCCTGTACCTGTGTGTAATCCATATCTTCATTTAAATAAAGTTTACAAAGGTTGATCCACTCATCTTGTCCATTTAAAACAATTGTATAGCCTAGCTGCTGCTCATTTTTACCAGCACTAAACATATAATTATCAATACCACTAAATTCTTTTGAAGCATTGACATATAAATCTAATATTTCTTCATAATTTAAATATCCACTTGAAATACTAAGCTGATCTTGTTCGTCCATTACGGATTTATAAGCATCCAACATATTCGTCAAATCATCAACCATAGCACTCTGCACATAAACACCATTATAAGAAACTAAATTTTCTGGAGCATACTTATAGACTGTATTCTCCTGGTTTAAAACGGTATAAGGATTTGTCGGATCCGTCACCAATCTAAGATTTGAATATAATACGGCTTCATTCTCATAAAAAGTTGTTAAATCAATATAAGAATAGTGGGATAACAATTCTTTTAAAGATTCATACGAAAAATTTTTTCGAAAACGATTTACAAAATTGACAATATATTCATTATCGGCATCCTGCGTATCCTTTGCCTCTTTATAATATAACGTGTTTTTTAAATCAAAATCACTCAACTCGATAAAATCCATAAATTTATCTGGCGTAATATGTTGATTGACTAAATAATCAATATCATCACTATCCAAATATTCTAGAATAATATCGCGATTCTCATCGGTGGTATAAGGATATCGAGCCAAAGGATCATATGATTTATCCATGTAGTATAGGCAATAACATCCTATCGCAAAACAAACCACAATCAAAAGAACACGTGCTCGCAATTCTTTTTTACTAATCAAAATAAGTACCTCACGCCAAATATTATACTAAACTATCAATTCTCATGCAAACGAGCATAAAGAATCTTAGCAACATTTTCAGGAATTACTGTAGCTATTTCTTCAACACTCGCCTGGCGCATTTGTTTCATACTCTTAAAATGCTTCAACAATTCTTTCTTACGCTTTGGTCCAATTCCACTCACCGTATCCAATACCGATTTGGTCATAGACTGATCTCTAAGTTTTCTATGATACGAAATCGCAAAACGATGCACTTCATCCTGCATACGTGTCAATAAAAAGAATAAACTAGACTTTGAATCTATTGGAATTTCATTAAGATTTGAATCCATTAAAGCTCTTGTCGCATGCTTATCATCCTTCACTAAACCTGCAACGCGTAAATTAAGTTGTAACATATCTATAATTTCTTTGGCAGCATTGATCTGTAAGGCACCACCATCCACCAATAATAAATCGGGCATTGGCTGATGCTCCTTTAACAACCTGAAGTATCTTCGATAAATAACTTCTTTCATACTATCGACATCGCTTCTGTAACCATCCAATTTATAATGACGATACGAATTTTTATCAGGAATTCCATCCTTAAAAACAACTAAACCACTAACATTAAACGTACCTTGAATATGTGAGTTATCAAACATTTCTACAGTATGAATATCCGTCTTAAAAATCTCACTCAACATATCATTGGCCTTTTTTAATTCGTTATCCTTGCGAAATACCAGTTTAAACTTTTGTTCATGCGCCTCTTTCGCATTTTTGTACACCAAGTCAATCAACTTTTTCTTTTCTCCACGAACAGGAATATGTACATTCGTATTTAAAGCTTCTTTTAAAACATCTATCGGCGTACCTTCAGGAACCAATATTTCTTTAGGCACAACATTTTTCTCATAATATTGCACAATAAAACTTGTAAAGGCATCCATCTCATCTTCATACAAAGGTGTAATAGACATATTTCTTTCCAACAATTTACCTTGACGAATAAAGAACCCTTGAAAAGAAATGTAACCCGAATCCACATAATATCCAAAAACATCACGATTCGCTCGATCTTTAAAGTCGATTGTTTGTTTTTCAATAACATGCTGTAACGCCTGAATCGTATTATAGATTTCTTGTGCCTTTTCAAACTGTAAATTTTCACTCGCCTCTAACATTTTAGATTGCAAAGAATCCATGACTTCTTTTGTATCACCCTGCAAGAATTTTTTAATTTTCTTACGCGTCTTCTTATTTTCCTTAGGATCAATATCATTAATGCAAGGTCCTAAACACTGGTGCATATGATAGTACAAACATGGACTATCTGGAATATGACGGCATTTACGTACGCAAAAGATTTGATTAATCAACTTAACAATTTCATAAGCCGATTGACTACTTGGATAAGGACCAAAATATTCATTCTTCTTATTTTTTATATTACGCGTTGTACGAACCACAAAATTATTTTCCTTTGTGATCTCAATATATGGATATGTCTTGTCATCCATAAACATAATATTATATGGCGGTGTATGTTTTTTAATTAGATTGATTTCTAATAATAAAGCCTCTTTTTCACTACCCGTTACAATAAATTCAAAGTCTCGAATATGCGAAACCAAACGCGTTGTCTTATTGTTATGCGTACCATGAAAATAAGATCGTACACGATTTTTTAAAACTTTAGCTTTTCCTACATACAAAATATTTTGATGCTCATCTTTCATGATATAACAACCAGGTGAATCTGGAAGTAATGCCAATTTATCTTGTAAATGTTTAGAAATACTCATTTTATCCCCTACTTTAATATGACAATTGTTGCTCCAAGTCCACCTTCGCTTGGACCTGCACTTGTAAATTTAGAAACATTTGGCTGTTTCTTTAAATCCTTCCATACAGCTGTACGCAAAGCACCCGTACCCATACCATGAATAATACGAACTTGTTTTATGTGTTTTACAACAGCCTGATCTAAATATTTATCTAAAGCTGCAATACCTTCTTCAACACGCATTCCAATTAGATTCAACTCTAAAGGAAAGCGACTCGATACACTTTCTACATGCGCTTTATATGTTGTTTTTTTGATTTGCGGTTTATGCATAGGCTCCAACTTTGAAAGCTTCACTTTCATCTTCATTCCATTCGTTAAAACTGTAGCTTCATTTCTTCGAATATCTACAATTTCTCCATGTGAATTCAAGCCTATAATCTTGACATAGTCACCCACTTTAAATTCTTTCTTTTCTTCCACTTCCATCTCAAGCATATTATCATTTAAAAGATCCAATTCATGCATCTTTTCGATTTGTTTATGTTGTTTACCCGTTTTTTCCTTGCGAAGTACAGTCAGAATTTCTTTGGCCTGTGCTTTTTTCTTTTCTAGCATCTCATTTAATTGTTCTTGATATGTGGTATCCAATTCAACTTTACGCTTTTCAATTTCTTTTTCTTTTTCATAAGCTTCTTTTTGAACACGATGCGCATCTTCAATCAACAAATTAAAACGCTCTTTCTGTTTCAAAACATCATTTTGAAGTTTTTCTAATTTTTCCAACTCTTTTTCCGTCTGTTTTTCATTTTCATCCTTTAAAAAAGCCGCTCTTGCTAAAATTGTTTCTTCTAAATGATATTCTCTTGCGATATGAAAAGCATAACTCGCACCGGATACGCCCGGAATATATTTATAAGTCGGCTTAAGTGTTTCTGGATTAAATTCTACACTAGAAACTAAAACAGCATCATTTGCCTTTCCATACGTTTTAACTTGTGAATAGTGAGTTGAAGTAATAATCGTACTTTTCTTAGAAATCAAATACTCTAATATCGCAACCGCAAGACTAGCTCCTTCTAAAGGATCTGTACCATTACCAATTTCATCTAATAAAATAAAGCTATTTTCATCACTCATTTGACAAATATTTGATAATCTTGAAATATGACTTGAAAATGTAGATAAATTATTTTCAATAGATTGACGATCTCCAATATCAAAATACATCGATTGATAGAATGGTAAAATGGCTTTGTGGCAAAGCACCGGAAAAGCAGCATGGGCTAGTGCAACAAACAAGCCGATTGTTTTTAATGTAACTGTTTTACCACCCATATTCGGTCCTGAAATCATCAAACATGCCTGTCGATCATTTAATTCATATGTATTGCATACCACTTTCTTTTCATCAATCAATGGATGTTTAGCATGTTCTAAATATAAAGAATGATCTCTAGATTGTAACGATGGAATGCATCCGTCATAGCGTACTGCCCATTTTGCCTTTGTGAAAGCTACATCAATTACAGTTAATGTTTCTAATGCAGAAGTTAATGCCAAGGCATTTTTCTTAACTTGTAAAGACAATTCTTTACAAATACGCTTCTTTTCTTCTTCAATACGAATTTGTAAAGAAGAAATCTCATTATTATCCGATACAAAGCTTGATGGTTCAACATAGTAGGCAAGACCTGAACTAGATTGTCCGTGAATCATACCGCCAAAGGCATTTTTATCTTGAGCACGTACCAAAACAACAACACGCCCAGAAACAGTTGTCGTCATATTTTCCATCAATTTAGAACTATTCTTTTTTAAAAACTGTCTAGATTTTGATTGTAGAACAAGACGCGTATCAACTAATGCCTTATGCATACTTTTTAAAGCAGGAGTAGCATCTTCTTTTACTGAACCTGTCAAATCAATTTTTGAAATGATTGAATCCATTAAACGAGAACAACCCTCCATAGATTGAGCTAGATTTGTCAATTCACTAAATTCCGAAGAATCCAAACTTTGTTTAGCCTGTTTGACTGCAGTTAAAAAATGATAGATAGATATCAATTCTTTGCTTGTTAAAGTCATTTGTTTAGTTGCCTTTGAAACAGGTAAAGAAATATCATTTGCACCTGATAACGATAGTAACAACCCTTTTTGTTCAAATTGAATTGCTTCTTTGGCATAATTTAATTGTTCTTGTATTTCTAATTTATTAAATTGAGGCAATGCATTTAAAATCTTTTCTTTGGAACAAGAAAAACTGGAAAATGCAGAAATCTGAGTTAGTACACTTGAGAAATCAATTGCCTGATTTAGTTCATCTCTAAAATTTTGTTTCATAAAACGCTCCATTCCTAACCATTTTAACACAAAAACTATGGTAAACTAAATAAGGTGATTAAAATGGCAACATTGACAAAGAAAATGACAAAAGAGGAAATAATCCAATTAAAAAATCGATTAACCCCATTTATATTAAATGAAAGTACACCTCAATATACGTATTATCAAATCAAAACAAAAGAGTGTACAATTACAGCTTATACAAGTGGCAAAGTCGTTTTTCAGGGAGCTGATTTAAGTTGGCTAGAACCTGAAAAGAAAGAAGAAAGTAAAAAAGAAGCATATGATCAAGCTGGAAGTGATGAAGTTGGTACTGGCGATTATTTTGGTCCTGTTGTAGTGGCAAGCTGTATTGTTACAAAAAAAGCAAGAGAAAAGCTTGCTCATTTGGGGATTCAAGATTCTAAACAAGTCGATGATATTAAAATTCGTAAATTAGCTCCTATTATAAAAGAATTGTGTCCACACAGTATTTTGATTGTACCCAATTCAAAATATAATGACATGCATGATTCTTGTAACATGGTAGATATGAAATGTCGTTTGCACAACCAAGCTTATGTCAATCTAGTACACAAAGGATACACACTTCCTAAACAGATTGTCATCGATCAATTTGTCCAGGAAAAAAGTTATTATCGCTATCTACAAGGTTTTCCTGAAGTGATTCGCGGTATTACTTTTGAAACTAAGGCAGAAAATAAATATTTGGCTGTAGCCTGTGCAAGCATCTTAGCTCGAAATGCATTTTTGGAAACTTGGGATCTTATGGAAGAAAAATATAATTTTAAATTCGAAAAGGGGGCTGGTAGTAAAGTGGATGCTTGTGGCAAAGAATTTGTAAAAAAATTTGGAAAAGAAAAGCTTTACCAAGTGGCAAAGCTTCATTTTAAAAATACTCAAAAAATCGGTGTTTAACGCCTTCTTCGATCCTTTTGCGCTATGGAATAATAGCACTTTTTATCTTCATACATCTTTTGAACGGCTTCTATAAAATGCTAAACGCAAAAGAAGTAACATAAGTTACTTCTTTAACGATTATTGATTTTTGTTTCAACCTCAATATCATACGGAAGTTGTACTAATTTTACACCCGCTTCATGAAACATACGCTTACTGGCGATATTTCCTTCCGTACCTTGATATTTATCGCTTTCGTAAACTACACAAGTAATGCCAGCTTGAATAATGGCTTTTGCACATTCGTTACATGGAAATAAAGAAACATATAATGTACAGCCATGAAGATCTTGAATACTATTTAAGATCGCATTCAATTCGGCATGTACAACATATGGATATTTTGTATCTAAAAATTCTCCGTCTCTTTCCCAAGGAAATTCATCATCTTCACATCCATAAGGAAAACCATTATAGCCTAGTCCAACCACTCTTTTTTGTGGATTGACAATACAAGCTCCTACACGCGTATTAGGATCTTTTGAACGCATAGCACTTAAATGTGCCATACCCATAAAATACTGATCCCAACTCAATACATCTTTACGCATTATTCTTCCCCTTCTCTAAGTTCATTTAATACTTTTTCAAATGTTGGTTCTAACGGTACTTCAAAGTGCATCTTTTCATGTGTTGTTGGATGAACAAATTCCAAGGCGCATGCATGCAATAGCTGGCCATTGGCCTGAATTGTTTTTCTAGGACCATATTTTGGATCTCCTGCAATTGGATGTTCAATATATTGCATATGTACACGAATTTGATGAGTTCTACCCGTTTCTAATTGACATTTGATGTACGCAAACTTACTGAAGTTTTCTAATACATTAAAATGTGTGATCGCATCCTTAGAATTATTAGCTGTAACTGCCATTTTTTGACGATCCTTTTCATCACGTCCTATTGGTGCATGAATCGTACCATATTCGTGTGTAAATGGTTTATGCACTATGGCAACATATTCACGATGACATGTCTTATCCTGTAATTGCTGACTCAATGACTCGTGCGCCTTATCATTTTTGGCAACAACCAAAAGACCAGATGTATCTTTATCAATACGGTGAACAATGCCTGGTCGCATAATGCCGTTAATGCCACTCAAATCTTTACAATGATATAAAAGAGCATTTACTAATGTCCCTGAATAATGTCCTGGTGCTGGATGAACAACCATACCCTTTGGCTTATTAATGACAATAATATCATGATCTTCATAAACAATGTCTAAATCGATTGGTTCTGGAAGTACTTGAGTTGAATCAAGTTCAGGAATTGAAACTTCAATTTCGTCTCCAACACAAACTTTATAACTGGCCTTCATAACTTTTTGATTCACTAAGACATTTCCTTCATCTAATAAATCTTTGATTCTTTTGCGTGAAAAATCCAGCTTTTCAGCTAAAACTTTATCTAAACGATCTAATTTTGTATCTTCATCTATTATTAGAATTCTTTTTTCCATCTCTCTTGCTCCTTCTTATCATCTACAAACATACTGATTAATATTAATGCAATTCCTACTGTTATGCAAATGTCCGCCACATTAAATACGGGAAATGGATAACCAAAAATATAGAAACTAAAAAAGTCTCTAACGTATCCTAGGCTCATACGATCAATAAAATTGCCAATAGCTCCTGAAAATACTAGAGATAGGCAAATTTGATAGCGTGAATCATTTGTTTTAAAAAACATATATACCATTCCAACAAGTGCAATAATGGTTAGTGCTGCAAAAAAGCCCATTCCAGCTTGTGCAAACATACTAAATCCAGCTCCAGTATTTTGAACATATGTCAAGTAAAAGAAATGATTGATCATTTCCACGGTTTCATTTAATTTGATTGACTTCACAATAGCCCATTTCGTCCATTGATCTAGTCCTAAAGTGACAAATACTATTAATAAGGATGCCACTACTGTTTTTCCTTGTTTCATCTTATATCCCCTTTTAAAACGACTTGTTCTTTCTATGTAAAAATAACATTTTGAAGAATAACCAGACACTCATACCAATCGCAATAATATACCCAATAAATCCAATGGCAGGTATTCCCATGATCATAGGCTTCATCTTTGTAGTACAAATTAAACTTGATCCAACAACTAATGCCGCAATCAACACGCATACAATCAATCGATTCACCATCTGATCTATTTTAGCTAATGGAGCTTGTGATCCCATTAAATTCAAGTTCACTTTTATCTGTCCTCTTTGAACCATTCTTAAAACATCACTTGCCTGTACTGGAATATCAATAGAATGTGATAATGCATCTACACTACGTTTTATACCTGATTTGATTTCTTTTTCCCAATCAATCTGCGTCAAACTTGACTTATGACTCATGGCAATCTTCATCGTATTCATATTTGGATCTAAAGCCGTTAATGTTCCTTCAATTGTCATCATCGAACGAGCTAACATACTGATTCCTTTTGGCAAAGAAATAGAGTATACGTGGCAAATTGAAAACATGTCCTGCACAAGTTTTGCGACATCAATTTCGGCATAAGGTACACTCAAATATTGATTCATAAACTTTTCCATGTCGTTACAAAAAGCAGAATAATCAATTTCTTTCTTGCAGTCTCCAATTATCAAAATACAATCCACTAGTTTTTGAGTATCTTTTAAGGCAATAGCACGAACGGCAGATTTCATGGTTTCTCTTTCGTTCACATCCAACAGACCCATCATACCAAAATCAATCCAAACGATTTGATTATCACGAATTCTTAGATTTCCTGAATGTGGATCCGCATGAAAGAATCCATTTTCAACAATCTGCGATATATAATTAAATGCCAATTTATCGGCAATTTCACTTCGATTATAGCCTAGTTCATCTAATTTTTTTGAATCCGTGATTTCAACACCATCTACATATTCCATCACAAGAATATTTTTCCTAGTATATTCATCATAAATTCTAGGTGCATCAATAAATTTGCAATCTTTATATTCATCCTTAAATCGTTTCGCATACTGTGCTTCAATCGTAAAATCCATTTCTTGTTTGGCCGTGTACCAAAATTCATCGATAACCATATCTAGGTCTACTACACTTGAAACAATATCGGATAGATTTAATATTTTTACAGCTTTTCTTAATAATGCGACATCACGTTCCATCCACTCATAAATTTTTGGTCGTTGAATCTTTAAAACAACTCTTTCTTTTGTCTTTAGAGTTGCCGCATGTACTTGTGCTATGGATGCTGAACCAAGACAGACTTCATCAATACTTTCAAATTCTTCATCAAACAAATCACCATATGTATCTTGAATAATTTGTTCAACCATCGAAAAAGGCATAGGTGTTACATGAGAGCGAAGCTTCATCAATTCTTTGCAATAGCGCTGAGAAAATAAATCCTGTCTTGTTGACATGATTTGGCCAATTTTGACAAATGTCGGCCCTAAATCTTCAAGAATCATACGAAACTTAACGGGATCCATTCCCTTTTGAAGGTGGTGTTTTCTAAGTATTGATACAATCTGGGCAAATCTAGCACTTGTTGACATCGTTTTTGTATCACTCATTTTTTCACATCCTGTCTTCTATGTAAAGGTGTATTGGTCACTTTACTCTTTTTTAATACCTTACGTGTATTGGATTTCTTTTTATCTTCCACAAGAATCATTTTCAACAAACGACTCCAATCTTTATTATTTTTCATAACAGTATTTTAACATACTTGTTAAAAATCAAAAAGAAACAGTATAAACTGTTCCTTAATAGTAATCATCGACCAATGTAATTTTATCTTTTAAAGCCTTACCATAACGAATACTTATATGAATTTCATTATTTTTCGCATAATATTCATCATATGACTTTGTTCGAAATGTTTTAAATATTGTTTGAAAATCCTTTGACATCTCATAATCATCCATCTGCAAATCCAATTGATCTTCATCCTGTACAATATGAAGCATTTTAGGATATGTAATTACCAACACATCATCTTGCAGCTTATCATCTTCGACCATTTCATCCACAACGACACGCACATCGCCTACAGAACTTAAATACGTCTTTGTATATAAGCGAGCGCTATTTGGCATTGAAGTTGTCATTGTCTGTGTTTCTTGAGATAAATCCATTTGATGGGGACTAATTTGACTGAATTCATATACAAAGGTTCCAACACCAAACACAAATAATAAGATGGAAGCAACGAATAATACACCTAATTTACGCATTTTTATCCACCTTCTTTGGCCATGCACGAAATAACATCAATAGAATAGCCAAGCTTCCTAGTACAAAGGCAATATCTATACAATAGAGTCCTAAACTGGTTGTGGCATACATCATACTTACATAAATCATCACAACAAAACCGATACCACTGCCAATCAATATGCATGAAACTGGAATCATTGCAAAAACAAGTATCACCTTTAATATATCCGATTCAACATGATGCACTTTTCTTTCATGATATAATGGGCGATCTGGTGTTGGAGGCAAATCATTCGATTTGATATTGTCATTCCACGTTTCCTTAATATCATCCATCACACCTACATGATTTGCATGTAAACGATAGCGTTCTACTCTTTTGGCCATGACCTTCACAAAGAAATAAATCGCAATACATACGTATAGAAGACGACATAAACTTAACATAAAGTCTGTAATCGCATAGAATCCTGCAAAGAAAGAGAAAATCATAGACAACACGATTCGACATAACAGATCCACCACAATCAGTTTTCCAATCCACAAAATCAATACAAGTACAAATGCATCGAATATGATGTGGAAGATTTCATTCATCGAAAAATTTCCTAGTTTAGAAAACATTCCCTCCAATTTTGCATATACCTTATCAATTGTTTTATCAGCTTTACTTGATAACGGATCCATCGAATCTGTATTGATTTTATAGGCAGACAAAATCTCTTTAGCCAATTCATCCACATCTCCAAAGCCGGCTACGGCCTCTTCTTCTGATACGCCACTTGCGATCTTGTCATCAATATAGGTTCCATATTCTAGGATAATATCTTCTTTTTCTTTATCATTGATCAATGATAATTTTTGATTCAAAAGATCTAAAAATTCACTTTTTAACATTTTATTTCACTCCCTTCAAATATGTATTTACACTCTCTGAAAAATTGGTCCATTCTTCTAATAAAGCCTCATATCTTGCAAGTCCTAGACTTGTGATATGATAATACTTTCTTGGAGGGCCTTCTGTTGATTCTTTTAAATAAGATTCTAATAAATGATCATTCGATAAACGCTTCAGTAAAGGATAAATTGTTCCTTCATTAACTTGAATCACTTCATTAATTCTAGATACAAGTTGATATCCATATAGATCATCGGCCACAATCGCCTTTAATACGATCAATTCTAAAACACCTTTTTTAAATTGAGTATTCATGTGCTACACCCTTACTCTTTCCTATCAAAGATGGTTGAAACACATCCACATACATCTTTTCTAAAGTTGATAACGAAATTTGACGAATCGATTGTACATATTTAAAATCTGAGTCCAAAATCTTATTTTTATATTTAAGTTTCATTTCGTATGCCTCATTATACTCAATAGCACCTATACCAATCACTTGAACACACATAAATAATTTTAAAGCTTTATTTAATCCCATCACTTTTCCATTACGAATCCATCCGCAAAAATAAACAGGAATATTTTGGAAAGAATATCCAGATATATGATCAATAGAAATCACTGGAAGATTATATTTTTTGCCTAAACACTGCGCATATTCTTTTGTTGCCCCATGTTTAGAGCAATATATAACAGCTCTTGGTTGCATATTATCACCTCTTCGCTATTATGATATACACACTACCTTGGATTGTCAAGTACTGTGTAATATGTATTTAATTTAGATGAATTTAACATTCAATATTCACTTTATTTTAAAATATCCATCTGTTAAATATTGTAGTAGAATATAAGTGATAAATTTCTTTTATATAAAGTTTTAAAGCAAACATCACAATGAACGCAACACTTTATATTTATTCAATAATATAAATATATCGCATAGCTTATAAGATGTTTATATTGAATCTAATCGTACAATAATAGGTATAAATATATTCGATTAATTTAACAAATTAATCATTGACACCCAATTACGGTTTTGCTAAGATAGGTTTACCTTAACGGATATGTTAAGTAAACAGTTAACTCGGTCTTAGTCGGAACCCCCAGTATAAGGGATTAGGTTGTGACTAAGGCCTTTTTTCATTTGGAAAGGATATAAAAAATGAATCATAACGATGGAATTAAAACAGCTATTCTTGTTGATGGTGGTTTTTACAGAAGAAGAGCTTATGCATGTCTAGGTGACTTAACCCCAAAAGAAAGAGCTGATGAATTAGATGTATATTGTAGAAGACATTTAACTGAACGTATCAATGGAGAAAAAGTAAATCATTCACTATATAGAATATTCTATTACGACTATGAACCTGTGGATAAAACAATATATAATCCATTTGCGAAATCAAATGTAAATTTAGGTAAGTCTCCAACTTATGAATGGACAAATGCCTTCTTTGAAGAACTAAAGAAAAAACGTAAATTTGCGATTCGATTAGGACAACTTGCTGTTCAACAAGCAAACTATAATCTTTCCCAAAAAGCTTTTAAAAAGTTGTGTAACGGTACTCTTAATTTTTCTGATTTATCTGAATCAGATATAATCCTAAATATTGACCAAAAAGGAGTTGATATGAAGATTGGTTTAGATATTGCTTCCCTTTCATATAAACATCAAATTGACCAAATAATATTAATTTCTGGTGATAGCGATTTCGTCTCAGCTTCAAAACTTGCTAGACGTGAAGGGATTGACTTTATTTTAGATTCGCTTGGTGCGACTATTAAACCTGCATTATTTGAACATATAGATGGTTTAAGAAGTTGTGATAAGAATTTTTATAATTCAGCTTCGTCGAAAAAAAATAAAGTGGATATATCAAAAACCAATAAACAAATATGATTCCATTTTGAAAATTAGAGTTTCAGATGAAATTATGACAATACTTGATAATAAATTAATAGAATTATTTGCAAAGTAAATCTTTTGGCTTTAAATTTGCAAGATGGTAATATACTAGTGAACAATGGCCTTTGCGCCATATAGAAAGTCACTGATTTATTTCAGTGGCTTTTCTTTTATACTTTTGCATAAATGGATCATAAAAGAATGAATGGAGATAAATAGGATGAAAAAACAAAATAACAATTGATAATCACCTAGATCCAATCAAAAGAATCAAAGCTCCTGATAGTATTATGGATAAAATTGATAAAGGTATCACAGAGGCTTTCACACAAGTTAAGAAAAGCAATAAAATTAACAATCCAGTACTTTTCAATTAAGATATAACTGAATTATGGCCTTGCGCCGTTTAGATTCACATTATGGCCTTAGCGCCGATTCATTGAAAGCTACTGAGTTAATCTTGGTAGCTTTTTTAATGCAACACAAATGGAATACGAAAGAGTTAAGAAGTATAATAAGTAATTTTGGTATGATTATATAAAGGAGGGATAAGATGACTGAACAAGAAATAAGTAATAAATGTAAATCTTTGGATGCTAGTAACGATACTTTTAAAAACATCATTAAAGATTGTAAAAATCCTAAATTCAATAATTTAGATAGTTGGCAACATTTCCAAGCAGCAGCTTTCAAAAGCGAAAATAATCCTAGTAGAAAAAACAGATTCATTAAATATAAACGTGGAACCATTGTTATGGTAAACTTTGGCACATCTATAGGGAATGAACTGAGTGGAAATCATTTCGCTGTAGTACTAAATAAAAAAGACTCTCCTAATTCTGGAGAAATAACCGTACTGTCATTAACCTCTAAAGCCAATAAATCTAATATCAATCTGGGGAATGAACTAATTCAAAATGTATTTAGTGACGTTTTGAAAAGTATGCAAGATCTTGTAGCTTTTTCTGCAATAATAGAAGATTTATTAATGGATGAAAGCGGAACTTTTAAATATCATGAAGGGCAATCGGTCACGTTTCACGATTCTTTGATTGAACATTATTGTATGATAATCAAACCGAAGAAGGCTGCTTCTGATGATATAATTCATTATACGACTAACGAAATTGCAGATGTTATCAACAAAGCCTTGAATATGCTCCAAAATATAACTAATTTCTACAACGGAAAAGCCAAAGATTCATATGCAAAGATTTTATCTATAACAACAATTAGTAAATATAGAATTAAGAAATCGATTAATGCATTAGATCCAATCGGAAAAATACAGTTATCCAATGAAACAATGGATAGAATTGACACTGAAATTGTAAAAGCTATAACCAACATCGTCTTGTAAAACGCTTGATTTTAAAGAAATTCATGTTATTATAAAGATGAATTTCAGTGATGATACATTGTATCAGGCACTGTAGGTATTTATTTCGGTAACACATTTGTGGGTACCGTGGATAAGGGAAAGCTATTCGATTTCGGATAGCTTTTTCTTTTTAATCAAGTATATTAATAAAACCTTGATTACCGCCAACATCCAGTGCAATTATGAATACAACCAATACACTAACATAAGGTAAGATGAATACTCCCCATCAAGAAAAAAGCTAGAGAAAATCTAGCTTTTAATTTTTTTGAATATATAAAACTAGATAGGGATAAATCAACCTTTAAAAGTCATAGGGATTT
>URHY01000050.1 GCA_900547815.1 uncultured Solobacterium sp. | reverse complement strand
CCAGTAAAGAGTGCAAAGCACCACCAATGGTGGCAAGGCTCTTGACAGGGCTTTTCCTTTACTGTTTGTGGCAGACAAGAGGAAGAAAGGGACAAAATCTGATTTGTAGTAAATTATATAAAAACGATATGAGATGTATTTGTATCATTTTCTTGTTGACACCATTTATATTAAGTGATATATTTGTCTTATAAAGATACAAAAACATCACATTGAAAAGAGGGATGATTATGACAAAAAAACAAATGAAACAAGTTATCTTTATGGGAGTAGGGTGTGTAATATTACTGATTGCAGGGATAATTTACTCTTTATTATTTAACGACGCACGCTGGGTTAAAAACATGGATATGTCTAATTATGTATTTTCCATAAAGGATATACCAATGTTGATAGTCGGTGCTTTGATAGCTATTTATGTCTTATATGTAACAGTTATCTTCTTTAAAAACGCCTTTTCTAAAAATTTTAAAGACAAAAACTATTCAAGAACAGTATCTTCATATTGGGGACTGTGTGGAATATTTGGATTTCTAGGTTTTAGCGGTTTTTGGACTTATTTTGAATATGGGAAAATATATCCTTTTGTATTCTTTATATTTTTTGGCTTTTTCGGCTTTTTCTTTGAAGGAAAACTTTCTCACACTTTAGAAGATGAACTTTTTTTAGAAAATAAAAGAAAAGCAGAAATAAACGCCTATAAAGTAGGATTTAAACTTCTCTTTATAGTCATTTGGCTTATGGCAATAGGAATGTTTTCTCGTAATGTGGAATGGTGTGCAATTTTTATGCTCATTTCTGTTTCACTTATCTATGCTTTAGTCATTTTTCTTAGCAACTATTTATTATACCGCTACGAAAAAGGAGAATAAGTCATGGTAGAAGATTTCATGTGCAACTTAAAGGTATATCGTGTAGCACAAGGTTTAACACAAGAACAACTGGCAGAAAAAGTCGGGGTTCGTAGAGAAACAATTATGAGGTTGGAAAAAGCACAATACAATCCATCTCTAAAACTGGCGATTGATATTTCACGGGTTCTCAATGCACCGATAGAAGATATTTTCATTTTTAAATAAGATAGTGGTAGTAAATTCGGTTCTATGTGATATTGGGAACAATAGAATATTAAGTTTTACATCAATATAAGAGTAATGCAACTATAATGTTAATTTGTATTGCTTGGAGGAACAATACCTGATGAAGATGATAATGATGTCATCGCAGAACAACTTGCAAAAATCAGTGAACAGATGGCAATTAAGAATAGGCGTAGCAAAAAAATTTGGAAAATTGCTGGGGTTATATTCCTAGTAATTGTGCTATTGAATATCCTCTTGATAATATTTAATATGTCGGTATCTAAAAACGTTTCAACAGATAGTAGCACCACTTTCATAGAAATAGGTGAAGATGATGTGATTGATGTAGAATAATTTCCAACATACAATCCCAGTTTGACAACTTTATATCCATACACACAAAGCAGTTAGTCTTAGGATTGACTGCTTTTTAACAAAAGACGCCACTCAGGTGTAAAGGGTGTCTTTTTAGTGCTATTTTATTGTCATATCAAGGCTCATTCAATTGTGGTAAATTCGTGGTAAATTAAATAATTTTCTATACTTCAAAGTGCTTGAAAGTATAGTGTTTATGCGGATAATCGCAAATTAGATATAAAATTTAAATAAATAACTATTCATTTTTTGGCTTTTTCCCATCAAATGTAATTCAATTATCTAGAAATATTTTGAACTTTAGCTGGATAAATGGAATAAATTCTATATATTTAGAATTCATTGCTTTATTATGTGTTGCTATTTTATTGTTTTTGCTAGTTTGTCGAAAAAATAGAAAAGAAACTTAAATTTTAATTGAGTTTTTCGCATATTCAAAGCCACTGATTCCATTAACCAGTGCCATTTATACAACTTAGTTGTTAGATGGATTTGTATTCAATCTGTGAATTATAGATTTGGAGGTTTAGAATATATGATTAAATTTTTTCTGCTTGATTTAATTCTATTTTTGATAATTTGTGGTGTTGCAATTATTTTACAATATCATTTTGGGAATAGACTTAATAAGAAATTTGAAATAGTTTATGGTTGTATATCTGTTGTAATTGTAGCAGTTACTACTATAGTATTTACAATTCAAATGAATCCGATTATTACACCTTCGTTGCATGCTGATTATTTAAAGTTAAATGAAGAAATTAAATATGAGAGTATAGAATTATGCGAAAACTATAGAGATTGCACACTTAAGATTGTTGCAAATGGTTTTAGATGGGGATACCAGACGTATTATTCTGGGGATGCTAATGTTGAGATATACAATAGCGAAAATGAAAGGTTGAATTATTATTACAAAGCTAAAGTTTATTACAATATTGATGTTAATAGTGTTATTGTGTTAAAAGATGCAAACGATGCTAAAGTATATATTTTCAACTTTGACACAAATCAACAAACACAGGATTTTTATGATTTATTATGTAAAAAAGTTGATAAAGTAGGTGCTTCATACACTGAGAATCATCACTAAGAGCCATACAATCCATTGCTCAGAGCCACTGAATCCACGAAGAGCCACTTCAAATTATGAAATGGCTCTTTTTATCGTTCGACTTTTGAATAATCCTCTGCTTTTTAAAAGAATTGTGTAGGATGAGTTACTAAAACTGTAATTGATGGTTAATTCGGTGTGACTCTAGCGGTTATACCAGTTACTGATGACGGTTTGAATCGGTGTAATAAGGTCTTAATACCATAGTTTGACTGCGGTGAAACGAGGCATTTTTGTGGTCGAACATTTGGATGAGATTAGGCGAATTAGTTTATTAAGAAAATGATATCTACAATCTTTAAATTATAATCGAATGATATGTCTGATTTAGTATTAAACTCTTTATCAATATTTGAAGTTGATTCTTTTATATCATTCTCGAATGTAGAAGGAAAATTAAAAATAATTTGAAGAGTACAAGAATATATATCTTTTCGCGATTTAATGATAATAAATCTTTGCTCATCAGATAAACTACAATATTTTATAGCAAGATCTAAGATTTTAGTAAAAAAAATCATTTGATTGATGGAATCTAAGCTTGATAGATCATCACTATAAAGGGTTGATGTAACTGAAATATTTAAACTAGATAATTGATTTTTTTTATGGTTTAAAACTGTTGAAAAGATTGGGGAATTGGTATATATTTCATTAAATTCTTTGATTGTCTTGTTTGACAATGATTTAATTAATGAGTCTAGCTCATCATATTTTTTCTGATCTATTAACTGATTAAGTTCAGAACAAGTATGAAGTAAATTGTGTAAAAATTTAAAATTGGATTCATATTCCTTATTTAAGGAATTAAATTTTGAAATCATCATTTCATTACTTAATTCTGATATTTCTAAACTTTTTCGAAGGTTTTCGTTTTTAATGATTTGTAGTTGAAACAATATTGTAATGGAATTAGAAATTAGCAAGAGAAATAAAATAATAACAAGAATCTTGTTTCCTGAAAAGAGTGTTTGATAGTTTCCATAGACAATGAGGAACAATATCGTTGTTAATGCAGGAAAAAACAAAATATAAAAGGATTTGGGTAAGTTTGTGATTTTAATAGTATGACATATTTTTTGTATGATATATGAAAAAAATAAGCAAAAAACTGTGTCAAAATTATAATCACCAAATAAGTATTTGATGTGTAGATATTATTTAAAGAGAAACTAGGATTAAATAATTGAAAAAAAACAATTGATAATGACTCTGAAATCCCTATCGTCAAGTAACATACCAAAAATAATATAAATTTATTAATTAGCGAACCCTTAAATAAAAATGATATATATATGTATAGTGTAATAAAAGAGAGAATTTTTCCTATCTGATTGATTCCGTTATGATTTCCTAAAAAAGTGCACATTATAGCAAGAAGAAATAATAAAAAAAACATATAATAGGATATTTTTCTTTTGGCAATAAATTGGTTAAAGAAATGTGTAATAAAAATAACTGTGAGTATATCGGATAGAAAAATCATCATAGTATGTTATGCAAATTAGCAAAATATTGATTTGTGAACGACTTTTTGAAATTTTTAGACAATGGGATTTTTTCACCATTGTTCATGATAATATCTTTACCATCTGAAGAAAAACCACTAACATAATCAAGATTAACTAAAAAAGACTTATAGGGTTGTCCAAACCCTTTATTAGATAGTTCTTCAATCCAATATTTAAGAGGATATGTAGTTTTTTTCTCAACATTATTAACAAAATGAATAATCGTATGTCGATTAAGAAATTCTATGTATAACATATCCTTATAGTGAATTTTATATTGAGATATCTTTTTATCGAAAAAACCGTATTGTTGTTTAAATGAAGTTGATAAGACACTCTGCATCTCTACGTTAAATATTTTTTCATCAATTGGTTTAATAAGATATCTTTTCGCTTCTATTTTATATCCATCTATTAAATATTTTTTAAAGCTAGAAGTGATTATAATAATAGAACTACGATTATAGGTTCTTATTTTTGATGCAATTTCTATGCCGTTGTAGTCTCCTAGTTCAATATCCAAAAAAATCAAATCATATTCTAGAAACAAATTGGATCCTACATCGAAATTCTCAAGATAATCAATCTCATATAATATATTGTTTGATTGCAAAAAAGAATTTAGTAATTTATGCAAATGCAACTTATCTCTTTCTATATCTTCACAAATTAATATTTTTATCATTATGCCTCCCGCCATCCATTTTACACTATTTGTTTACTTATTTATACTTTTGTGTGAAATTACCTTAGTTTAGGTCTTCTTGATGAAAAAAATATACAGTTTTAGTGTATATACTAAATTTGCAAATAAAATTTCATTGAATATTAAGTTAGAACTATTTTTATAAGAAAATTGAAATACAAGAAATTCAAATAAGATGATTACAATTGCATTTTTTGAATGCTGATTTTTTTCTCTGATGATAATGGTTTGTTAGGGTGATCAGCTACTTTGATTATATGTATATTGAAAAAACAACAATAGTATATATTATACGTATAATATTATATTATTTGCAGCTATCCAAGGGATTAGAATAGTTATAGAAACTGTAGTTAAAATATATAATAATGGGTAAGCAATATGAATGCCGCCAACATGACTGCGCAGAATAAAATACGATGTACAAAATACAAAAACTGGTTTTACAAGACCAAATATAATTAAGAAGATATCTTCTTCAACACCAATGTCATTTTCTATGAGTTTGGTATAAATAGTGGATTCCAACTTATATACACATATTCATTTAGAAGATGTAATGGAAGAACTTGAGGGAGTTGAATGTGTCTAAAATTCATGAGCACAAACTTTAAAATTTTAGTGCCCATTTCACGGTATGATAATATGCAACATATTCGAACATTTATAAAACGCTTTATATAAAGAATAATAAACAAAATCAAGAGGGTTTGTGCACCTGAAATGCACTTTTTGGATAATTTCATCAACAAATTGAATTAAAGGTTTTTACGTTAAGTAAAATATTAATGTGTTTTGACAGTGCTTTCACTTAAAAGAAATCTTTGACAGCAACATTAAAAAAAGTATAATTATATTAACAGAACTCACCACGCCTCTGACTAATTCATGCGCAACCCGGTGGGACTTTTTTTCATTTAGGGGTGTTTATGTATCAGTATCCAAAACAAATATTAACAATAGGACAACAAGTGCAATCTTACGTAAATGCAGGAATGAAGATTACATCTCGCGAAGAGGTAGAGAAGGCATTAAAATCAATTGGATTTTATCGTTTGAGAGGCTACTCATTTTCTTTATATGATAATGTTACAAAGAAGTATGTTCCTGGAACAAAGTTTGAAGACATTTTGAAATTATATCAATTTGATCAAAAATTATCTGCCTTAGTTTTCTTTATGATTTCTAAAATTGAGGTGGCTTTAAGAGTACGATTAATAGAGGCGTTACTTATATATGGTGAACCTCTTGTTTTGCAAGATTCATCTATTTTTAAAGAGAAAAAATTGTATTGGCAGAATATGTCTATGGTAGCGTCAGAAATTGCTCGTTCTAATGATGTATTTATTAAACATAATTTTGAAAATCATGATGGAGAGGTGCCTGTATGGGCGATTGTTGAGGTTCTTTCTTTTGGAACATTATCGAAAATAATTAAAAATTTGAAAACAGGTGTTGGAAGTTCATATTCTATCTTGGCGACTAATTACCAATATAAATCGAAAAAAGGAAATTTGGTAAATCCATCACAAAAAATGCTTACTTCATGGTTACAGAGTGTTTCAATATTGCGTAATATGTGTGCTCATAATTCCAGAATCTATAATCGCACAATACATACGACGCCAGAGATTTTAGACGCAGATAAGGTTACACCACTGCCAGTACATAATGGGTTATATCAAATTTTATTGGCAATGAAGTATTTACGCTCATCTGATGAGGAATGGACAGTATTTGTAGATGATTTCGATAATTTAATTAAAAGTTATAATGGCATAGTCAATCTTGCAGCAATGAATCTTCCATCAGATTGGAAAGTACATTTAACTGTATAAAACAATAAAGATGTTTAACTAAGCTTTTTTCTTAAACGGGTTAGTCATTCGGCGGAATGTTACAATATTAACATTTCGCTATTTTTATATATAGCTTTTTTGCAAATGCATGGTAAATAGAAAAACATGAAACATTGGTGGTATAATAAAATAGCTTGTAGGAAGGCAAGCTATTGAAGAGCTTCATGAGGTGAATAACCATATTTCTATATAAAAATTAAGTTTGCACCAAATAAAATTCAATTTGCACCTTATGTGCACCTTTTGATTAAAAAGATATGAAAAGTTATACAAACTTATAAGAAGTTACAAAAATAAGAGAAAAATAAAATTACCTTTACATAAAGGAAATGTGCCATATATAAAGGAGAATTTGATTATGATAAAAATATTATTCATATGCCACGGCAACATATGTCGTAGTGTCTCAGCTCAATATATTATGGAAGATTTGGCAAAGAAAAATGGGGTAGAACTATATGTTTCTAGTGCAGCTACAAGTCGTGAAGAAATTGGTAATGACATTTATCCTCCGGCTAAGCGTAAACTAAAAGAAAAGGGGATTCCATTTTCTAGACATTATGCAAGACAAGCTACAATGAGTGATTATTTGTCGTATGACTATTTGATTTGTATGGATGAAAATAATGTGCGTAATCTAAATCGTATGTTTGATAATGATCCAGATCACAAGATCTATAAATTATTATCAAGAGATGTTTCAGATCCTTGGTATAGTAATGATTTTGAAACGGCTTATAATGATATTTATGAAGGCTGTAAAGCTTGGTTGGAGAAATTATCATGAAACAGAATCTACATACACACTCTATCTTTTGTGATGGAAAAGATACGATTGAAGAAATGACTTTAGAAGCTATCTCAAAAGGCTTTGATATTCTAGGATTTTCAGGACATGGATATTTAAGTATAGACGATGGTTCAATGCGAGATACTAAAGGATATATTTCAGAGGTTGAGAGGGTTAAATCGAAATACGCTTCGTCTATTCAAATTCATTTAGGAATTGAAGAAGATATGTTAGGAAGAATAGCTGAAAAAGCTCCATTTGAATATGTGATAGGAAGTAAGCATTTTTTAGGTGAAGTGGCTGTGGATTATTCAAAACCTGTATTTGATTCCTTGTTTGAATCGTATTCTGGTGACTATAAAAAGATGTGTAAAGACTACTATTCAGACTTATCCAATATGTATGACTGGCAAGAAGTGGATATCATTGGACACTTGGATTTGATCACCAAATATAATGAGGACGAATCCTATTTTAAATTTAATGATAAAGACTATATGAATATTGTTTGTGACTGCATTGACCGATTGTTGATCAACGACAAGATTTTTGAAGTGAATACCGGAGCTATCGCAAGAGGCTATCGTAAAACACCATATCCATCTAAGAATATATTGGAATATTTATACGCAAAGAATGCGCGTATTTGTCTAAACAGTGATTGTCATGATAAGAATTATTTGGATTGTGCTTTTGAATCTAGTTTAGACTTGATTCAATCTTGTGGATTTAAAGAACTGCAAATATTAACCAATGATGGCTTTGTACCAGTAAAAATCAAATAGAGTAAACAGTGAAGGTGTTCTTGTGATAATCAATTAAACCTTCACTTTTCATTTTAGAAAGCTCTTTTGATAAGGCACTTCGTTCTACATTTAAATAATCCGCCATCTGTTGACGGTCAAACGGAATCTTAAAGGTAGAATTTTGTGTTTCAAGTTTCATAAACGATAAGTAAGATAATACCTTATTTCGAATGGTTTTGTTGGAAATATGAAATATGTGTTGTGACAACATTTTGTTCTTATTTGAAAGTATTTGAATCATTTGATCTTTTAGTTCTGGGAATTTTTCTAAGGATCGAATATCTAAAAATTGAATTGTACAATCCTCAACCGCTCTTACATACACATACATAGGTGTTTGGGTTAGGGCATAGCTTTCCGCAAACATTTGATTGAAACCTATATGTGACAATAGGGAGACATTGCCTAAAAAGTCTACAGTTTCTATGACAACACTTCCTTCTTTGACAATGCCAATGGCTTGTGGAATATCTTCCATATGATAAATAATTTCATTTTTCTTGTATTTTTTGAATGGTAAATTCATAAATATACTCCTTTCGTTGTTTAAACAACATAAATTGATTGTATTATACACTAAAATAAGGTCATAAGAAATGAGGATGATTCTATGTTAAGAAAAATAATTCAAATTGATGAAGATAAATGTACAGGATGCGGTATCTGTGTGGATGCCTGCCATGAAGGAGCCATTGGCTTAGTGAATGGAAAAGCTAAATTAATGCGAGATGATTATTGCGACGGACTAGGAGATTGTTTGCCTACATGTCCTACGGGAGCTATTTCATTTATTGAAAAAGATACTTTGGCTTATGATGAAGAGGCTGTAAAAAAGCATATGGAAAAACGCATGAAAGATTCTGGTACCATGCATACTGGATGTCCTGGATCTATGATGCATACACTGAATCCAGTTGTATCAAGTCCATCGATTGATGTAACAAGTCAACTAACATCTTGGCCTGTTCAAATCAAGTTGGCACCAATCAACGCACCATTCTTTCAACATGCAAAACTTTTGGTAGCTGCGGATTGTACAGCATATGCCTATGCCAATTTCCATCAGGAATTTATGAAAAATAAAGTGACTTTAATTGGATGTCCAAAACTAGATGGAGTGGATTATTCAGAAAAGCTTTGCGATATTATTCGTATGAATTCTATTGAAAGTGTAACCATTGTTCGTATGGAAGTACCTTGTTGTGGTGGTCTTGAAAATGCGGTTAAAAAAGCTTTGCAGGAAAGCAAAAAGTTCATTCCTTGGCAAGTCGTAACCATTTCAATTGATGGAAAAATTTTAGATTAAATCTTAAAAAAGTGCAGTTAACGTTACAGATATTGCACTTTTGTCATTTTCTGACACGTTAAATGAAAAAAGTATCATCGTAGCGATACTTTAATGATTAGTCTTTAGTGATTTCTTTGTAGCTAGCTAGACCATAAGCACTATCTGCAAGTGTACCCGCATTGACAATAGCTTGTTCCATTGCTTTTACAGCCATGATTCCAACTAGATCTTGTTCTGCAGGCACTTTATTGGATGTCATCGCAAAAATAGTATCTCCATCACTTGAAGTGTGGACTGGACGAATACATCTTGCATATCCATTATGGGCCATGCTCGCGATTTTATTCATTTGGGCTTTATTTAAGTCTGCATTTGTGATGATACAACCAATTGTCGTATTCATACCACAAGAATTGATCATCTTTTCAGCTGCCTTTAAGATTTCATCTTCACTAAACAATCTTGTGTTTGTGTTTCGATCATAAATACCTGCAATTGGTTTGTCTGAATTTGGATAGAAAATATCACCACAAGCATTCACAGCTACAATAGCTCCTACTTTTAATGGACCTATTTGTAGGGCCGAAAATCCAAGTCCAGCCTTCATCGCATATTGAGGGCCAAAGAATTTACCAACACTAGCCCCTGTTCCTGCACCGACATTTCCTTGCTTTGGATCATTTTTTTCCGCTTCCATACAAGCATCATACCCCATTTGTTTATTTGGATATGCCTTAGAATTACCTACACCACAATCAAATAGACAAGCTTCACATACGATGGGAATATAGATGTTTTTCATGTCAAAACCAATTTCGTGTTCACTCAAATACTGCATAACACCACTGCTTGATTCTAAACCAAAAGCACTACCACCTGATAAAGTCACCGCATGAATTTTTTGAACCATGTTTTTAGGGTTTAATAAATCTGTTTCACGAGTAGCAGGACCACCACCACGTACATCTACACCAGCTGTAGCTCCTTCTTTACATAAGATGACTGTGCAGCCAGTCGCATTTTCTGTATCTTGTGCACTACCAATTTGAAATCCTTCGATTTCATTGATTTGAATTGTCTTCATTTTTGATCTCCTTTAATTCATATAAATCATTTCTACGTACCTTCCAATAAGGCATTCTTTTCCTTACTTTATCAATGTCATTTAAATCGATATCTACAACTTTGCAGGCTTCTTCTTCACCTAACTCCACCACAATATTGCCAAAACCATCCACAAGGATGGAATGACCATCAGCCGTATAGTTTTTATATGTATATTTAGCTGGTGCAACTCCACACAAAAAGACTTCATTTTCTAGGGCACGTGTTTGTGTGAATAACTTCCAATGCTTCTTTGTGGCCTGCTCATTAAAGGCAGCCGGACAAAATAGAATTTGTGCTCCATTTTGAGCTAGAATTCTAGATACTTCTGGAAATCGGATGTCGTAACATAATAAAATGCCACATCTTCCCCATGGCGTATCAAAATATTGTAGGTGATTTCCTGGTACAAACACTTCATTTTCACAATAATCCTGTCGATTATGAAATTCAAAAAGATGTGTTTTATCATACGAACAAACAATGTCACCATTGCTATTTAATATGTAACAACGATTGTATTTGTTTGTACAAATGGAACCTGCAACGATCCATATTTTATTTGTTCGAGCGGTTTCTTTTAATGCTTCTAAACTTTCATCATGACGCAAATAAGCTGTTTTTAATGCATCATTATGATAGGGACAGTTCCACATTTCTGGTAGAACTAAAATATCACAGTCTGGAATATGCTTTAGTTTTGCTATGTTTTGTTGATTGTCCATTGAAACAGACATTTGGTACATACAGATCTTCATATAGTTTATGATAGGCGAAAAATGATTTCTTTTCAAGATGCGCAAAGACTAACATGTGTTTATTTACTCTCTTTCTGAAATCGTTTACAATCAATTTAGGAGGGCTTGTATCATGTATAAAATCATAGAAGTGAAACAAAGCATATTTGAAGACAATAATAAAGATGCGAATAAATTAAGAGAAGAATGTAAAACCAAGGGTGTGTTCTTATTAAATGTTATGTCAAGTCCAGGAGCGGGTAAGACAACAACTTTATCTAGAACATTAGAAAAATTAAAAGATAGGATGAAAATCGGCATTATGGAAGCGGATATTGATAGTGATGTGGATGCCAAAACCATCAGTGAATATGGTGTACGCACGATTCAGTTACATACTGGTGGTATGTGCCATTTGGATGCGGATATGACTCGTCAAGGACTACATGAAATGGGTATGGAAGATTTAGATTTGGCTGTACTTGAAAACGTAGGAAATTTGGTTTGTCCAGCTGAATTTGATACGGGATCCACAAAAAATGTGGCTATTCTAAGCGTTCCAGAAGGGGATGATAAACCTTTGAAATATCCATTGATGTTTCAAGTCTGTGATGTGGTTCTCATCAATAAAATTGATGTATTGCCATACTTTGATTTTGATGTAGAGAAATGTAAAAAGAATATTCTGTACCGTAATCCAAACGCGAAAATTTTTGAAGTGTGTGCTAAAACGGGTGAGGGAATCGATGATTGGTGTAAGTGGCTTGAAAATGAAGTAAAAGCCTGGAAGGAATAATATGGCATATCGAGATAATATTGATAAATTAGCAAGGCGTATCACAGATTGTATTCCGGCAAAAGTGAAGAAGTTATCGGAAACAGACCCTGAATATGAATGTTTAAATGAAATATTAAATGATGAACAATGCGATTTATGTTTGTGTTTTGAAGTGCGTAAACCACTTTCTTTTGAAGAAGTTGTGAAAAGAAGTGGTTGGCCAGCTGGTAGAGTGAATCGTGTATTAAATGAAGTGTGCGACATTGGAATGATTGAATACAATTGGGAAAATGAGGATCATCATAAACAATTTGTGCTTCCTCAATTTGTTCCTGGAGCTGCCGAATTCATGGTTATGAACAAAGATCTTGTAGAAGAACATCCAATTGTTGCGGATTTCTTTGAAAAGATGACACGTTTACCACTTGAAAAGGTAACACCAATGGTCCCTCCTGGAGGAGCGGGTATTGGTATGCATGTCATTCCTGTTGAAAAGGCAATTCATGCTAATCAAGAGGCAGTAAGTGTAGAAAAAATCTCACATTGGTTAAATAAATATGATAAGTATGCTCTTTCTCCATGTTCATGTAGAAGACAACAACGTGTTAGAGGCGAAGGAACGGGCGATGTAGAAGCCGACGTTTGTATTGCCGTTGGAGATATGGCTGATTATGTTGTACAGACCAACAAGGGTGGACATTATTGTACGTATGAAGAGGTTGTTGAGACTTTAGAACGTTGTGAAAGAAAAGGCTATGTACATCAGATTACCAATATTGATGGAGAGGATAAGATTTTTGCGATTTGTAACTGCGCACATGGCGTATGTAACGCATTAAGAACAAGTCAATTGTTTAATACGCCAAATATGTCGGCAAGTGCCTATAGAGCGCATGTGGATAGCGACAAGTGTGTAGCTTGTGGAAAGTGTGTAGAAATTTGTCCAGTGGGTGCGGCAAAATTAGGACAAAAATTATGTACAAAAGCAGGTCCAGTTACATATCCTCAACAAGAACTTCCGGATGCAGTAAAGTGGGGTCCAGAAAAATGGAACTGGAATTTTAGAGATACAGCTAAAGTCAACTGTTATGAAACTGGAACATCGCCATGTAAGAGTGCATGTCCAGCACATCTACCGGTACAAGGCTATATAAAAATGGCTAAAGAAGGTCGTTATATGGATGCGTTAAAATTGATCAAAGACTTTAATCCATTTCCAGCCGTATGTGGAGCTATTTGTAATAGAAGGTGTGAACAACAATGTACACGTGGATTGATTGATGAGCCTTTAGCTATTGATGAAATCAAGAAGTTTATTGCCGAACAAGAACTTCATGAAGATAAACGATATATTCCTTTGTGTGAAAATGTAGAAGGTAAATTTTTCACGAATAAGATGGCTATTATTGGTGCAGGTCCTGCGGGTATGAGTGCAGCTTATTATTTAAGAATGATGGGCTATCCTGTCACAATATTTGAAAAGGAAGAAAAACCAGGCGGTATGTTAGTCTATGGAATTCCATCTTTTAGATTAGAGAAGTCTGTGATTGAGGCTGAAATTGAAGTGTTAAAGGCTATGGGCATTGAATTTAAGTGTGGCATAGAAGTAGGTAAAGATATTTCTTTGGATGATTTAAGAAGCGAAGGGTATGAAGCATTTTATATTGCGATTGGGGCTCAAGGATCTAGAAAACTAAACATTCCAGGCGAAGATAATGAGATGGTTGAATCTGGAATTGATTTCTTGCGTAAGGTGAATAAAACAGAAGATCCAAATTTAATTTCAGGTGATGTCGTTGTCGTTGGAGGTGGGAATGTTGCGATAGATGTAGCTCGTGCTGCATTAAGAAGTGGAGCTGAAAAAGTTCATTTATATTCTTTGGAACAAGAAGCTGAAATGCCGGCAAGTTTTGAGGAAGTATCAGAAGCTAAAGAAGAGGATATAATTCTTCATTGTGGATGGGGTCCAAAGGAAATCTTAGAAGATTCGATTGTGTTTAAGCAATGTGTAAATGTAAAAGATGAAACGGCTAGATTTAATCCAAGCTATGATGAAAATGTTTTGGAAACTATACAATGTAGTCATGTATTCCTTTCGATTGGACAAAGTATTGTTCCAATTCAAGGATTCGATGTAGAAGTCAATCCAAATGGAACTATTAAAGCCGATGGTACAACACTACAAACATCTGTTGAAGATGTATTTGCGGGTGGTGACGTGTATACAGGTCCAAAATTTGCGATTGATGCGATTAGCCATGGTAAAGAAGCGGCAGAATCGATGCATCGTTTTGTTCATAAGGGTCATTCTCTAACGATTGGAAGAGACTTACATTTATTCAATGAATTCGATAAGAATAACGTATTGATCGATATTGATTTTGATCATGCCAAACGTCAGATTCCTGGTATTAAAAAGGGTTTGGGTGAAAAATCATTTAGAGATTTACGTTCAACCTTTACAGAAGAACAAGTTAAGATTGAAGCCAATCGATGTCTAGGATGTGGTGCAAGTATAGTTGATACAAATAAGTGTATTGGTTGTGGCTTATGTACGACAAAATGTGAATTTGATGCGATCTGCTTAACACGTGATATCAAGGATGGTGCAAGAATGGTGAAGGCAGAAGATAAGATGAAGGCAATCTTACCATATGCAGCTAAGCGCCAAATTAAGATTATTCGCAATAAGAAGAAATAGTATGCATGAATTAGGAATTGTTGTACATATTTCAAAAACATTAGAAGAACTTGCACAAGAAAATAATATTACAGATATTCGTAGAGTGACTTTACAAATTGGAAAAGTAAGTGGAATCGTACCTGAGTATTTAATGGATTGTTGGAAGTATTATAGGAAAAAGGTTCCTTTAATCGAAAACTCAACATTAGAATATGAGTGGATTGAAGCCATTACGATTTGTAACGAATGTGAAAAAACATATGATACGATTCAATATGGAAGAGAGTGTCCATATTGCAAGAGTGAACATACAGTTCTTCTTCAAGGTAATGAGTGTCTCATTAAGGAAATTGAGGCTGAATAAGTCTCTAAAAGATGCTTTTTTTGATTTTTATTAGAAAAAGTGTCTTTTTTTTCGTATATGAGTATGTAGGAAACTTCCTACTAGAAATGAGGTGCTCATGCGTAGCGCAAATTTATTAAATGATTTCGCCTTTAAATATGTGTTTGGCGAAGATTGTAAGGAGGCCAATGATGCCTTAAAATCATTACTTACGGTATTTTTAGAAAGAAAAGTGAATCATGTTGTTGTAAAGAATTCAGAAATAGTAAAAGACTATAGTAAAATGAAAAGTCCTCGGTTGGACCTTTTGGTTGAATTTGATGATCAAACAACGGTAGATTTAGAAATGCAGTTAAGACAAACTAAAGATAATATGATGAATCGCTTTCCTTATTATTCGGCTAGGCTTCATGGTTCACAAGACATGGAAGGAAAGAGCTACGGTCAATTAAAGGAAACCATTGTCATGATTTTCTTTAATGTGAGTATTTTTGAAAATGATAATATATGTAATACATTCAGGCTCAAATGTGATGGTGACTTACCTTTTGTGAAAGAAGAAAAAGAAGATCGTATGAAGTTACGCACAATAGAAATGCCAAAAGTAGATTTAAACAAGCCATTAGAAGACATGAATGAACAGGAGAAAATGATTTATTACTTTTTGAATTGCCACAAGGGAATGGAAGATAGTAAAATTAAGATGATGATAGAGAAGGATGGGGTGATTCAAATGTTAGAGAAGCGTGTAGAAACGATATCGGATGATCGTTGGAAGAAAATAATAGAAGATTTTCAAAAACTACATGAAAATGAAGAACGAATTGAACTACAGCTTGAACTTGAAGAAGCTCAAAGACAGATGAAAGAGGCTCGTAAAGAAAAGGAAGAAGCTTGTAAAGAAAAGGAAGAGGCTCGTAAAGAAAAAGAAGAGGCTTGTAAGGAAAAAGAAGAAGCTCGTAAAGAAATTGTTGATTGTCTAATTAATTGAGTATGAAAATGAATAATCTAATCAAATTAAAT
>URHY01000049.1 GCA_900547815.1 uncultured Solobacterium sp. | reverse complement strand
TTATGTATACAATTTAATTTAAATGTTCTTGTAGCAATTAATTTGGTAATCAACATCGCACCAAAGTAGCGTGCAATGACCACTCCTGCACCTACGGATATTCCTTGAAACAAACTAGTCAACAGAAAGATCAATTCACCACAAGAAGTAACGGCTGCAAGGCTGGAACTGCCCAGATAGTTTCCTACAATCAAGGAATCCGCTGTATTATATAGTTGTTGAAATAAGTTGCCCAAAAACACAGGAAAAGCAAATAAAAGCATTTGTTTCCAAATCGTTCCAGATGTCATTAACATTTGATTCTTTTTCATGTACATATCATACACTATTAACGAAAGAAAAAAAGTCCATTGCTGGACTTATTGAGAAATACTCTTGGCATAATCTGTTGGTGATATACCATATTGTAGCTTAAATTTCCTAGAAAAATAGTGAATCGAAGTAAAGCCTAAAATATCGGATATTTCTGAAATCGTTTGATTATGCTTATGAATCATGATTTTTGCCTGATTTAATTTCACATTGGAAATATATTGTTTTGGCGTAATATGAATATTTGATTTAAATAAATTCTGTAAACTTGATCTTGAAATTGAGAACTTCATACATAAATCTTCTACTGTAAATTGTTTATATACATTATTGTTTATAAACACTAAAATTTCATTCAACAATGTACTCTCATAGTGTTCCTGCATTGGATTGGCTGTTATAGATTGTTGTTCTTGGGATTCATCATCAAATTGGTATAAAAGAATCAATATTTGTTTCAAATACAATAGCACCATTTCTGAACTTAAATGTGCGTCTGACTGTATTGATTTCATAAATTCAGACAAGACTTGATAAATATCTTTTCGCGTATGGAATACACGATTTTTTAAATTGCCATCCAATTTATTATCCATATCAAACGTAATCGTCAGATATGAACAAGTACTTTGATTATCTGTACTTTGCGTATGAAACTGTCCAGGATAATATAAAATCAAATCATATTTTTGAAGCCTATATTTCTGCCCATCAACTGTTGTATCTAATGTACCATGATCAATATATGTCAATTCATAATAATCATGTGTTTCTCCAGGGAAAGTGTAATTGGATTTACGAACTTGGTAAAAACATGTGAAAATCTCTTTTAAATTCATTCTTGAAACCAAAGCTTGATATGAATATGGATTTTGCATCATCTTTTGATTCATTCCATGACTTGAATAATGAATTTGAAGAACACTCTCTCTTGAAATTGAAACATAATTAAAATAAATATCTGGCTTTAATCGAACAACACGGTGAATGACATATTCTTCGAACTTTTTACCATCTTTACTCACCACAAGCATTATAATTCCACCTTTGGTATCCAAATATACCGGATCGCTGGAATAATAAAAAGAATCGAATGATTTGTTCGTGATTTTAAAGTCATTTTCAACATAATCAATCAAATGCCCTGCATTATGATTTACAGAATAGAATACATCTCCAAATTTTTGGAAAGAATAATTCGTAGTTCTCTTTTGCATATAAGTAAATCTCCTTAGTTTTATGCCTTATTATTTTTGTTCTTTTTAGTTGCGAAAGTTTTTTATCTACTAAAAAGTATAAGCCTAAATGGTTTATAAGTAAAGTATTTTTCTGTAAACAAAAGTGCTCTATTTACCATTTAGCACGATAAATAAAGCACTTTTTATCATCTCATTTTTTCAATTAAAGGAACAATCACATTATCAATTATTCTGAAATTTGTCGATCTTTCATCCGCATAATAGTAATCTTTAAATTCATCTAGTGATAGAGTCACTATTTTTATCAAAGACATTTCCCTATTAACCCGCTTCCATATTTCATATTCATATGTATCCACATCCGGCTTATTCAGAACAACATTATATTCTGTATCATTCACGCAAACACGAAAACAATCCAAGAAAAACACACTTATTTGCGATTCATCTACTGATATATACATAATATCCACACCTCTTTCTCTTACAGTATACAAGATCAATCAATATAGCTCATTAATTTATACATTTTCCCAAAATTTCACAAAATGTTTTGATTAAATTAACAAATGATATTACTATAGTGTAAGTGTGCTTACAAGAAGTACATCTACAATATTCAAAGGGCCCTATTACAGCTAGGGCAAGAAAAAATTCTGTTTGTTACAGCCACTCAGAATTTAATGTTCATGGTCTCCTAAGAATTGACGGGAGACCCATTTTTTTATAATATTTAAATATGTCAAACTTAACGAAACTTGCCTTAGAACAATCCCTAAAAAGATTCTTATTAAAAAAGCCATTAGATAAGATTACCATTAAAGATTTAACAGATGATATTGGCATTTCAAGAATGTCTTTCTACTATCATTTTAAAGATATTTACGACCTAGTCGAATGGTCTTGTATTTATGATGCAACAAATGCACTAAAAGGAAACAAAACCTATGACACTTGGCAAGAAGGCTTAACCTCTATATTTGAAGCAGTCCTTCAAAATAAACCATTTATATTAAATGTATACCATGCAACAACACAAGATAGTATTGAACGCTTTTTATTTACTACAGTACATGACCTTATTTTAGGAGTCGTCCGCGAAAAAGCACAAGGAACCAATATTACAGAAGAACAAATTCAATTCATTGCAGATTTCTACAAATACAGTTTTGTAGGTATCATGCTTGATTGGATTCAAAAAGGTATGTATGAAGACTACCATGAAATCATCTATAATATGGCTAATACTTTGCATGGTTCCATCGCAAATTCAATTTCAAACTTTACAAATGAAGCAAAATGATAAAAAAATTATCATCTTGCTTTTTTTGTTTATGGTTTTTATTTTTGTCCTCCATTATCATGTAGTTATAAGAACAAAGGAGGACATGTATATGTCAAAGAATAATGTAAAATTAGGCATTGCAGGCCTTACTGCTGCAGCTACTGGTGCTGCTTTATTTACTGCAAAAAAAGTGAGCGACAAAAAGAAAGAAGAAGAAAAGAAAGTTACAAGCGACTATCGTAATACTGAAAGAGGAAAATACGAAAAGAACTCTAAAGGTATTTACTACACAAATGGAAACTATGAAGCTTTTGCACGCCCAGAAAAACCAGCAGGTGTAGATAATAAACATGCGTATATCGTAGGTAGTGGACTTGCTGCACTAGCTGCTGCTTGTTTCTTAGTTCGTGATGGACAAATGCCAGGTAAAAATATCCATATTTTAGAAGCCATGGACATTGCTGGTGGAGCATGTGATGGAATTTATGATCCAACTCGCGGATATGTCATGAGAGGTGGTCGTGAAATGGAAAACCACTTCGAATGTTTATGGGATTTATTCAGAAGCATTCCTTCATTAGAAGTTGAAGGTGCTAGTGTATTAGACGAATACTATTGGTTAAATAAACATGATCCTAACTACTCATTGTGTCGTGCAACAATCAACCAAGGAAAAGATGCACATACAGATGGTAAGTTTGACTTAAGTACAAAGGGTGCTATGGAAATTATGAAATTATTCATGACACCAGATGAAGACTTGTACGATAAGACAATCGAAGATGTGTTTGATGAAGAAGTATTCGATTCAACATTCTGGATGTATTGGAGAAGTATGTTTGCGTTTGAAAACTGGCACTCAGCCTTAGAAATGAAATTATACTTCCAAAGATTCATTCACCACATTTCAGGCCTTCCTGATTTCAGTGCATTAAAATTCACAAGATACAACCAATATGAATCATTGATTCTTCCTATGCAGAAATATCTAGAAGCTCATGGTGTAGACTTCCAATTTAATACAGAAGTCACAAATGTTGAATTCGAATTTGTAGGTGACAAAAAAGTTGCGAAGACAATCGAATGCAAAGTAAACGGAACAGAAACTGGCATTGTATTAACTGAAAACGATTTAGTATTTGTGACAAACGGAAGTTGTGCAGAAGGAACAATTTATGGTGATCAAGATCATGCACCTAATGGAGATGCTGAAGTTAGAACAAGTGGATGCTGGAACTTGTGGAAAAACATCGCAAAACAAGATCCTAGCTTTGGTCACCCAGAAAAATTCTGCTCAGACATTTCAAAGACAAATTGGGAATCTGCAACAGTAACAACATTAGATGATAAAATTATTCCTTACATCACTAACATCTGTAAGCGTGATCCTCGTAGTGGAAAAACAGTTACTGGTGGTATTGTCACTTGTAGAGATTCAAGTTGGTTATTGAGTTGGACAATCAATCGTCAAGGACAATTCAAAAACCAAGATCCAAATAAAGTATGCGTTTGGGTATATGGACTATTTACCGATGTAGATGGTGACTACATTAAAAAGCCAATGAGAGAATGTACCGGTAAAGAAATTACAGAAGAATGGCTATATCATTTGGGTGTTCCAACAGATCAAATTGAAGAATTAGCTACAAATTCCGCAAGATGCGTTCCTACAATGATGCCATACATTACTGCATTCTTCATGCCTAGAACGAAAGGTGATCGTCCAGATGTAATTCCTGATGGATGTGTAAACTTCGCATTCTTAGGACAATTTGCCGACACACCAAGAGACACGGTCTTCACCACTGAATATTCAGTTCGTACCGCAATGGAAGCTGTATACGGATTACTCGGTGTAGATCGTGGTGTTCCAGAAGTTTGGGGCAGTGTATACGATGTACGTGAACTATTAGATTCAAGCGTAAAATTAATGGATGGTAAATCCCCATTAGAAATTAACTTAGGACCTTTAAATGTGTTCAAAAAACCAATTCTTAAGGCAATCAAAGGTACAGTTATTGAAAAACTATTAAAAGATCATGATGTGATCAAAAGCAATATGAAATACTAGAAACGAAAAGGAAGAAAGCACTAAACTTTCTTCCTTTTACATATCTAGCCAAATTTTAAGTCCTGTTGTATCCGCCCTACCCGATACGAATGTCACTTCTATATTATGATATTTTTCACATTCTTGGCGAATATCTTTGACATATCCTTCTAATACAACTTCGTTTTTTTGATTATATAATATAATTTTTGTTTCTGGATAAAACAGCTTCATACATTCATGAAAATTCATATAATAAACCCCAAGAAAAAGAGAGTAGATCAACTACTCTGCTAATTTCTTTTCAATGTCTTCAATCTCTTGTTCAAGTTGTTTAATAAAGTCTTCTTTATCTTCTACTTGATCTTGTAAGTCAGCCACTGTAGCCTCACTTACCAAGCCTGTCATATCATCTTGAAGACGTTTAATTTGACGTTTTTGGTTTGCGATTTGTTCTTCTTTACGAGAAATGATTTCTGCCATGTGATCACGCCAGTTTGCACGACGCTTTTCGCTAGCCGATTTTAGCCCTGCAAAATATTCGTCCATAACACCTCTGAATTCATTCCAGATTTCGTCTTCTTTATCTTTTCCACAGAAACCAATTGATTTCCATTTATTTGATAATTCTTTCATCATTGCAGTTTGTTCACGAGTATATTCTTGTAAACCTGCAATTGATTTAGCTTCTTTTACTAAAGCTTGTTTTTCTGCATATTTTTCATCATGTTCAGCATGCAATTTTTCATAGAACTCATTACGTTTTGCATAGAATTTTTGACGTGCTTCATTAAATGCATTCCATAAATCATCATCAAATTCACGACCTGCATTTCCTGCAGCTTTCCATGCATCCATCAATTCTTTATATTTAGCACTTGTTTTTTGCCATTCTTCAGAATCTTGTAAAGATCTAGCCTTTTCAATCAAATCTTCTTTTACCTTTTTAGCATTTTCAAACTGAGCAGCTCTATTTTCCCAGTTTGCGTGTTTACGATCATAGAACTTCTGACGAGCTGCATTGAAACGTTCCCACAATTCATCATCTGTTTTCTTTCCGGCATTTCCAGAAACTTTCCATTGATCCATTAAGGAAGTCATCTTTTCAGTAGCCTTTTTAAAGTCACCTGATAAAGAAGTTTTTTCAGCTTCTTTGATCAAAGCTTCCTTTACATCAACCACTTTTTGAGCCAATGCCTTTTGTTTTTCATATACTTTTTCAACGTTTGCGTCAAATTCTTCTCTTAACTTTTCTTCAGCCAAAGACTCACCAAAGCCAGTCTTTCTCCATCTTTTTTTCAAATCATTCACAAAGCGAACCGCTTCACTGAAATCTTCAATTTCATCAATCTTTTTTGATTCTTCGACAAGAGCCTGTTTTTGGTCGATACCGGCTTCCATATCTTCAAATTCTTCGTAAAATTCTTTTTCCATACATCTACTCAGCTTTCTAATCATCCGATTACTTATGATTATAACATATAATAAAAAAAGTATAAAAAAACTGCATATACAGTTTAAATTTTACAAATGGTGGAGCGTATCGGGATCGAACCGATGACCCCCTGCGTGCAAGGCAGGTGCTCTCCCAGCTGAGCTAACACCCCATTATATTAAGCGTCTAAAGAAATCATGGTGGGCCTGAATGGACTTGAACCAACGGCCTCACCCTTATCAGGGGTGCGCTCTAACCACCTGAGCTACAGGCCCATATCCCCAAGACGCTCATATATAATACCATAAATATTAATGATTGCAAGTACTTTTTTGTTTTTTTTCTAAAACTTTTCTCTTTTCTTGATAGTACACACGCATGATTGTTGAAACCAATAGAATTCCAAGTGCTAAAACACCCGCAATACTCAATGTTTGAAGCCCCATATTCAATGTGTTCTGTGCATCACCACGAATAGCCGCAAGCATTGTACGATACATACCTCCTCCAGGAACCAAAGGAATTAATGCACAAACTAAAAATGTTGTTACCGGAGTCTTACATTTACGTGCTAAAATTTCTGAAGCTAATGCCAAACCTAAGGCTCCATAAAAATTCGATAGAATTTCAGAACAACCTAAATATAATGCGACCTTATAACAGGCACCTCCAATAGCACCTACAACACCGGCTAACCATAAATTTCTTCCTTTGATATTGAAAAGGAAACCAAATCCCAAACTTGCAAGGAATGAAGATATACCTGATTTTAAAATTACATACACCATATTTACATTCCCCTATATCCAAAAATACATCACAAAACCAGCACCTACCGCAATAGCAACTGCGCATAAAAATGCATCTGCTGCTCTTGCAACACCAGATACATAATCTCCTGCAATCGTATCACGAATCGCATTCGTAATCGCAAGTCCTGGAACTAGAAGCATAAAACTCGAAATTACCATAATATCCACATTGGTCTGAGGCAATACTTGATGAATCAATTGAGCACTCAATGCTGCAGATCCCGCAGATATCGCATTATTCAAGAAAGAATTGAGTTTGTGCTTTGACAAGAAACAACTCATACAACGAATCAAAATCCCAATAAAAAAGGACATCACAATTTCTAATAAAGTCCCATTAAAGAAAATCCCAAATCCAGCTGCGCCAACCGCACCAAAAAGCATTGTCTCTTTAAAAGTATAGCGAGACATGCCCTTAATTCGATCCAATTCACCAGCCAATTCATCCACTGACATTGGATTTGAACAAATTCTTCTAGAAAGCGTATTAATTTGATCAATGCGATTTAAATCTACCTCTCCCGTATGCACCCTGCAAATACGTGTTATCGTTTTATTTTCATATGTTAACGAAAACATGATGCCAGTTAAAGTTACGTAGCTATCCGCATACTCAATCCCCTCAAAACAACGACACATTCTGACCATTGTCTCTTCAACACGATTGACTTCTGCACCACTCTCTACTAACATCTTCCCTGCTTCAATAATTGTATTTAATAATTTTTCAATATTCATAACAAGATTATAACAAAATCCACGAAAAAAATAAGCAGAAAAACTGCTTATTCTGGGATTTCTATATTAATCTTATCAAACTCTTGTGACACATTTAATGCGTGGTCATTGATACGTTCAAAGTCTGTAAATATACGTGATAACATCATACTTACTTCACTCGAACATTTCTGTTGTTTTAATGCTTGAATCTGTGCTTCGCGCCAACTTGATACAAGTGAATCAATCACATCGTCCTTACGTTCTGCTTCTTCTACATCATACAAATCATTTTTCATATCTACACATAATTTCTGCATATGTTCAACAATTTCAATTTCAGATATCGTCATATCCCCTTGAAGACGTTTTGTAGCCTGATGATTCATATTCACCGCATAATCACTAATACGTTCAATATCCACTAACATTAGATAATAACTAGACAAAGCTTGAGAAATATTCACATTCAAATTTGGTGTAGCCAAAGCCGTGCTAATATATTCACTAATGACTTTATCCAGATAGTTTACAGTATCCTCTCTTTTATAGATTTGTTCATTTATCTTATCACTAAACTGTAATAACTGTCCAAATGCCTGATTTACATTCTCATACGCAAGCTCTAACATATGCATTGTTTCATCATTGATTTGTTTAACCGAAATAGCTGCACCACCAATCATCTTTTTAGACTTAGGTAGTGGCTGTAAAAACAATAAACGATCATCTTCTGTTTCTTTATTTTCAACAGGCAAGATGTGTTGTGCAAACTCAGCTAAATACTTTCCAAATGGAAGTAATAGTATAGTCGTACAAACATTAAATATAGTATGCATATTCGCAATCTGTGCAGTCGCATTGTATGGTGTTAAATGAATAACCATAGACACCAATGGCGTAAACATACATACAATCGTAAAAATTGTTGTACCAATAATATTGAAACTCAAGTGAATAGCTGTCGCTTGTTTAGCCTCACGACTTGTTCCAATTGATGCAAGAACGGCTGTAATACAAGTACCAATGTTTTGTCCAAACAATACATATACAGCTCCATCTAAGCCAATAACACCACTGGCTGCTAAGGCTTGTAAAATACCTACAGAGGCTGAACTTGATTGAATCAAAGCCGTAAATCCTGCACCCACCAAAATACCTACTAATGGATTTGAGAAATGAGTGACTAATTCAACGAATTCTTTTGATTCTCTTAGTGGCATCATAGCCGTACTCATCATATTCATACCAATAAAAAGAATACCCAAACCTGCAATGATCTGTCCAATATCCGTTGCCTTTGCGCTTTTCGTAAACATAATCAATGCAACACCCATAAAGGCAACTAATGGGGCAATAGCACTTACATCTAACGCAATCAATTGCCCTGTAATGGTTGTACCGACGTTAGCGCCCATAATAATCCATACAGCTTGTTGTAAAGTCATCATCTGTGCGTTGACAAACCCAACAACCATAACTGTTGTTGCACTCGAACTTTGAATAACTGCCGTAACAAGTGCACCTACAATTACACCTAAAAATCGATTTGAAGTTAATTTCTCTAAAATTTGTTTTAAGCGATCTCCAGCCGCAGCTTCAAGACCATTTCCCATCATCTGCATTCCATATAGGAATAAAGCTAATCCACCCAATAAAGACAATATATTTGTTGTTGTCATATTTTCCACCTTTTCATAATTACGCACTTAATATAAATTTAAATGGATTTTCATACTATCTTTACAATGTTAAATCTATGTTAAATTTATTTAACAATTCAAAATAGGTAGTATAATAAACCAAAAAAGGAGAATTTTATGCCAACAATCATTGAAAACAGAAGAAATTTGCACCAAATCCCTGAAATTGAACTCACAACACAAAAGACAGCACAATATATCGAAAACGTATTAGATTTATATGACTGCACAATTGATCATCCAATTCTTAATAGTGTAACCGCCTTTTTTGACAATAAGAAAGAAAAAACAATTGTTTTTCGTTCCGATATGGACGCTCTTCCTATGGAAGAAAATACAGATTTGGAATTTAAAAGCACCAATGGATGTATGCACGCCTGCGGACATGATGGACATATGGCGATGGTTTTAGAAATAGCTAAATATGCCAAAGAAAGTGACTACAACGTATTACTCTTATTTCAGCCAGGAGAAGAAAAACCTGGTGGTGCTAAACCCATCATTGAATCTGGATTCTTTAAACAATTTAACATTGCCGCTATTTATGGTACCCATATCTATCCAGAACTAGAAATGGGTAAAGTTTATACGCGTCCTAATGAAATGATGGCGGGAGGATGCGAATTTGAATTACTTGTCAAAGGCAAAGCAAGCCATGCAGCACAACCTCAAAATGGAATCAATGCATTAACAGCTTGTGTTGAAATTCTACAAAAGTCTTTAGAACAAGAAGAAAAAGCTTTCGACGACAACACATTCCACCTTCTTCATTTTGGAACTTTCCATTCTGGATCAGCCTTTAACATCATTGCTGACCAAGCCCATGTACGAGGTTCTATTCGCTATTATGATCCAAAGGTATTTGATCAAATTGTAGAAATTATCGAACAAAACATGAATAATGCAATCAAAAAATACAAGGTGCAAGTAAATTTCAAAGTCAATCACCACTATCCACCTGTATTAAATAATGATGAATTATTCTACACTCTATACAACAACAATCTAGTGCACAAACTAGAAAACCCTGTACTTATTAGTGAAGACTTTGGCTACTATAGAAATGTAGCTCCATCTATCTTCTTTTTTCTAGGAACAGGAGATACCATTCCATTACACTCAAATCAATTCACATTTGATGAGAGCATCTTAGACAAAGGTGTCGAACTCTATAGAAAACTTTTAAAAACGAAACTTATGTTCTAATCTAAGGAGCTGTTCAAAACTTGAACAGTTCTTTTTAGACAAAAAAGAGCAGAGACTCATTCAAGTCTATGCTCTATTTGATATTTTAATATCTTTTTCTTCTTGCTAATGCAACACATACACCTAATCCAGCCAGTGCAAGTGTTCCTGCTACCATTAAGATTCCAGTATTTGTTTGTAATCCAGTTGTAACCTTTCCAGGTTCTTTTTTGTTTCCAGGTTTAGCTGGTTTTTCTTGTTTACTTGGTTTTTCCAAAGTTTCTGGTTTGCTAGGCTTATCTGGATTTTCTGGTTTACCAGGTTTTTCTGGATCAACCGGTTTTTCTGCTTTTACAAGGTTATTAGCAGCCACATTCAATTTTTCTACTGCTGCATTTACTGCTTCTTGTGTAGCATTTGCATCATCGCTTACTTCTCTAGCTTCTGCATATGCTTGGGCAAATGGTCCCCAGCTTTCTGCTGTGTAATCTGCTTCTTTGTATTCAGCATATTTTTGTAAAGCTTTAGTAAGTACATCTTTATTTACTGTTTCTGGACTTTCTGCTTTTAAGTTGTTAAATGCATCCATTAATTTTGCATCCAATGCTGCCACTTCTTCTTCAGAAGCAAATGCATTCATATCCATGATTGCATCTACTGCTTTTGTGAATTTCTCATAAGAATTTTTACTGTATTCTTCTGGATTTACACTATTCAATAATTCTTGTGCCTTATTTTGTAAATCCAATACTTTATCTGTATTTTGTTGTTGAATTTTTACAGTCGCATTGATTTCTGCAGCACTCGCAAATCCTCTGATTCCTTGTACTTCGAAGCGTACAGCTTTAAATGTTTGTGATTGATCAAACGCAAATTCGTACTTGTTATTTGTAAGTTTCATATCAGAAACTTCTGCAATCTTCGTTTCATTACCAGACTTATCAATTCCATACACAGTTGCACTTGTCCAAGTACCGTTTCCACCACCTTGCCTAGCAACATATTCTAGGCTATCAAATGTGATTTCTTTTCCGAAACTTACTGTTAATGTATGAGTTTGACCACAATGATCTTGTCCACTATAGTTAGAATGCCAATAAGTATTTAGCTTGTTATCAAGAACATCTTTTGCAGAACCATCGCTGCCAGTTCCAACTTCATCTGTTTGTTGCGAACATGCTTCAGCATCCCAACCTTTTTTAGAAAGTTTTTTGCTTGTTACATTGATTCCAAAGTCATCTGCAGCTTTTTGTGCATCATCATAATATAATGCACTATTTCTAACAACGACATCCCCCACAAATCCTGTGAAGTTTGTACTTCCAAGAACGACTGGAGCACCACTTAAGTCTGCACCATGATTTTTCTTATCATATGCTGATGTAGCTAATCTTCCATCTACATATAGTTTCAACATTCCATTTGGTTCACGAACTGCGTGTACTGCATGCAATTTACCATCATTCACTTTACCAATTGTTGTAGTTTGTGTTACTGACTCTTTGTATTCACTAGTACTGAATTTACCACTCGCATGTTCTACTACTGTAGTTACATTCTCTTTACTAGTTACTTGTTGTCCCTTAACATCGAATACTACATATCCATCTGCATCGATAGACAATTGGAAATCATCACCTTGTTTTAATAATACAGTATTGCTTGATTTAGTATTAACAGCCATTGATACACTAAAATCAGCATCGCCTTTGATTCCATTTTCAGCGATTGTATATGCTTTGTTCTTTAAGTTTAGAAGTGTTTTACTATCAGATTTACTTTCAGAAACATCACCTTTTACATCTTCTTTTGAAGCTACTTTCGCAATTTCTTTTGCAGTTCTAGCCTCTATTTCTACTGCAGATGCTTCATTTCCATAAATATCTTTAATTCCACTCACACTTAATTGAGCAGTATCACTTAAATCACTTGCTTTAATTTCAAATGTACGATAATCAGCTTGTAATACAGCTTCTGCTGCTTTTCCATTTACCTTAAACTTAATATCATCAGCTATTCTTTCGTTGAAACGAACTTCTACAGTATCTTTCTTAGTAATCTTAGCCGATACAAATTCAGGTGCTTTACTGTCTGTATTTCCATACTGATAAATCACAGAAGTGTTTGGTTCAAGAGTTACTTTTAATGTATCTCCATAAGAAACTGTTTTTCCTGTAGTACCAGCTGCATAAGGATAAATAGAATATTCTTTCAATCCCTTCATTGACGTTGGAACACCCACAATATTGTCTAGTGTCAATTCATACGTTTGTTTTGTTGAAGTTGGGTTTACAAAAGAAACAAACCCCTTCTTGTTATTCCATGCAGAATATCCATAAACACCATTAGATGGATTTTTACCTTCTTGTACAAATAGTTTTGCATTCTTCAATACGTTGTGGTTTGTTTCTGCAAAATCTAATACGTCTGCCGTTACTTGCCATTTTTCTGCATCAAATAAACTTGGTGAATAATATAATTCCCAGAATGCAGTTCCACGCATCGCATTATCTAATAAGTATTCACGGAATACTTCAGTTGTCGCATTGCTTCCATCTGATACGCCATAAATTGGATCATGGTTGTAAATATTCTTTAATGGGAATTGAATTTGATTTTTCTTATATAAGTTATTGTATACATTGTCACGATAATAAATCTTACGTTGATGTCTTTGACCTGAAGCACCTGCTTCACCAGTATCACCTGAATCTTGTACCCAAATTGTATTTACCCATTGTAATAACCATGGACTTAAATTCACATAACATGTCGCATTGATCCATAATCCTTTACCTTCTTGTGCTCTTGCAGCACGGGCATGTTCAATTACGTCTGTCCAAGCTTCCCACATATCACTCGTGTAATACATATCGTGGTCGCCACCAGTCATGTGATTGTGATTTGGATTGTTACATGGTCTTGATGCAAATCCATCCCATTTCCAATAGTCAATATTAAATCTTGTTTGATAATCTATGAAACGATCTTCAAAGTTTTTCAAATAAGTTCTTGAACCAGTACAAATTACGTTACCTAAAGCACTATTACTTTGCATTTCTGCAGTTCCCATAGCCTCTAAGTATTTCGCAAATCCACCAAAGAAGTTATATCCACCTTGAGGGCCTACCCAAACACCAAATGAAGATTGGAATTTATCTGTCAATTCAGTTGAAGTATATAATTCATTAGGAAACTTACTATTGAATTCCCAAAATCCTGTCTGGTTTTGTGTAGTTCCAGATTCTCCAGGAGCATTTACTCCACCTACCGCATTGTTGTAGTTATTCCATCCATCATCTACTACATAACTATCTAAAGGTTCTACACCATTTTGAGCCAATCCTTTTTCTGCTCCTAAGAATGATTTTTCAATACTTTCATCATTGATATTCATCATGTTGTCATACCAAGAGTTGTATTGTTTTCTAAAATCAGATGGTGTTGCGATATCTTCAATATAGTTAAAGAAATCTGTTTGAACTACATCTGTAGGAGTTCCTTGGGCTGCACCAACAACATTGTTCCATGTACGATAAGTTTTTCCATCATTTGTAACATTCTGTCCATCGCTTGCCATTTTCGCAATTGATTTTCCAGAATAGTAACGAATCTGCATTGCATTATCTTTATTTACATCTGTATCTTGTGCAGGAAATTCGGAACCAAAGAACAATCCATCAGCATAAATTGGTTGTCCTAACATCAATTCATGTTTTCCAATCCACATAGAAGAAATGTTACTTTGATCTGGAATGCTCCATACACCTTGTGTTCCTTCTGGAATCACGAAGTTATCAAAGTCGATATAATCAATAGAAGCTTCTTCTGGTTTATCCACTGTAATCTCAAGATAAGAATTCATATAATGCTTATTATTTTCCATTACAGTAACCATATCGATATCCCAATTGACCCCATCTTTTTCATAAGTATCAAAAGAAACACGAACTTCGTTATTCTTTGTAGTAATACCATTTTCAGAAACAGTTAATTCACTTGAACGAATATCTGTATCTGCATCATCTTTTTTAGATTCAAATTTTTGATCAGAATATAATTTGATTTCTGAAGCCTGGAATTCATTTGTACCACCCATACAATCTGATTTAGGTACAATCTTTACAAATCGAGTTGTATATACAGAATCAAAATTTCCATATACCAAATCCCCTACATTATGTAAAGTATCTCCTGCATTATAGTTTCCATCACTCGTTTGTGTATTTTCACTTAATACAACGGAATGCAAGTTATAATCATTACGTACAAATTCGCCCTTTCCTGCTGGTGACCATTCTGTACCATTATCACTTACATAAAGCTCGTATTTTCCCATTGTACCATTTAGTCCATAGTTCGCATCATGGAAACCAGGTCGTTTCTGATATGCAAAAGAACCAATTGTTTTTTCAGATCCAAGATCAAATACAATTTCATCATTTACATTTCCACTAATCGCAACATTTAAATTTCCATCTGTTAGCTTATTTGTAGACTTACCCTTAAAAGTCACATTTGAACCAGTTAAAGAAACTTCTTTTTGTGGAATGCCAGCACTTGTTTTATCACTATATAAATTGAATTCTGCACCTGTAAATTCAGATGTATTTCCTAACGCATCACTTAATGCTTCAAGTTTTACATATTGCGTTTTATAAGTTGCATTTAAATTCGCATAAACTACATCACCCACATTGTAAAGGTTGCCTTCTTGATGTAAATTATAGTCTTCTTTTGTGAATTCACCTTTCGCAACTTCATTCCAGTTCGCACCATCATCACTTATGTATACTTTGTATTTTCCTAATGTTCCATTAATACCATATGCTTGATCTGTGAAACCAGGCCTTTTCAAGAACGAGAAAGAAGACACTTCTTGTTTAGAACCCAAATCAACTTCTAAAGAAATTGGAAAACCTGCTTTTTGGTATTCATCTACATATGTATTTTTATCACCATCGAACAAATATTCTGGATGATTAAAAGTAACTCCATCTTTATTCTTTAAAGTTGCTTTCCATGCCATACGATCTAAAGCTTGAGTTGAAGGAGTAACTACAGGTTTTTGTTCTTCTGTCTTTTGACTATTTACTAAATTAATGACAAAATCTTCTGAACCTTCAGCCGGTCTAAATTGTTCATCAATTCTTTTGTTATCGATAGAAACAGTTTTCCATTTCCCATTATTATTTTCAAAAACACGTTTAATATACCCATTCCCAATAGTAATTCTATTACCATTTTCAGAAACCGAAACATCCCCACCAGATTCATTTGCTTTAATATGAAGTGGAGCTATGTTCGCAACTAATGCAGTACAAACTGCTAAACTTAATATTTTTTTCATTCTCTATTTCTCTCCTCTATAAATTTGAAAAAAAACTAAAATACGAGTAATTTTACCTCCTTTCCAAAAAAACAATTCCCTGCCGTAAGCGCTTTCACTTCTATATTATAAACTGCAATATATATTCGTATTTGCACTTTTTAATGATTTTTTTGCTCTTTTTAATAAATTTGTATAACAAAAGAGTAGCCCTTATGGGCTACTCTTGAATATATAAAACTAGATAGGGATAAATCAACCTTTAAAAGTCATAGGGATTTT